>NZ_JBFUMY010000020.1:0-68323 GCF_054049135.1 Kitasatospora sp. P5_F3
GACTGGACCCCGAACCAGTTCGGTGGCCGGGAGAACCTGGACGCCGCCGCCTTCCTGCAGGAGATGAACGCCACCGTCTACCGGCGCTGCCCCGGCGTGGTCACCATCGCCGAGGAGTCCACCGCCTGGGCGGGCGTCACCCGGCCGACCGACACCGGCGGCCTGGGCTTCGGCCTGAAGTGGAACATGGGCTGGATGCACGACTCGCTGGTCTACATGTCCAAGGAGCCGGTGCACCGCAAGCACCACCACAACGAGATCACCTTCTCGATGGTCTACGCGTACTCGGAGAACTACGTGCTGCCCATCTCGCACGACGAGGTGGTGCACGGAAAGCAGTCCCTGGTCTCCAAGATGCCCGGCGACTGGTGGCAGCAGCGGTCGAACCACCGCGCCTACCTGGGCTTCATGTGGGCTCATCCGGGCAAGCAACTCCTGTTCATGGGACAGGAGTTCGCCCAGGGCGCGGAGTGGGACCACGAGCAGGGCCCGCAGTGGTGGGTGCTGGGCGAGGACTGGCCCGCCGCCGCCGAGCACCGGGGCGTGCAGCGCCTGGTCGCCGACCTGAACGGCCGCTACCTGGACAGCCCCGCCCTCTGGGAGCAGGACACCACCCCGGACGGCTTCCGCTGGCTGGACGGCGGCGCGGCCGAGGACAACGTGCTCTCCTTCGTCCGGTTCGCCGCCGACGGCAGCCCGCTGGTGGCGGTCTGCAACTTCTCCCCCGTGGTCCGGCACTGCTACCGGGTCGGCCTGCCCGCCCTGGACACCACCGACCAGCTCTGGGAGGAGACGCTGAACACCGACGCCACCGAGTACGGCGGCAGCGGCGTCGCCAACTCCCACCCCGTCAAGGCCGACGCCACCCCCTGGAACGACCAGCCGCGCAGCGCCGAACTGGTCCTCCCGCCACTGGCCACCGTCTGGCTCCGCCCGGCGAACTGACCCCCCGTCCGCCCCCGGCGGCCGGTCGAAAGGCCCGCCCGCCGGGGACGTTCGTCCCTTGCCTCGTTCGGATGGTCGCGTATGCGGACAGCCGTTCCCGGTGCGAATGTATGGTCAATGTGACCGTGCACTGAGGACGACCGGAACGGAGCTCCCACGTGGCGCGCAGCGTGTACGTGACCGGGATCGGCCGAGGGGACGGCCGGCAGGCCGTCGAACTCGGGGTCATGGAACTGCTCACCCGTCAGGTGGACCGGGTCGGTGTGTTCCGTCCGCTGGTCCACGCCCACGCCCCCGGCGAGCCGGGGTCGGACCACGTGGTGGAGCTGCTCCGCACCCGCTACCGGCTGGACCTGCCGACCACCGAGCTGTACGGCCTCACCTACGAGGAGGCGGCCGCGCTCCAGGCGGCGCAGGGGCCGGACGAGCTGGTCTCCGCCCTGGTCGACCGGTTCCGCGCGCTGGAGCGCAGGTGCCAGGCGGTGCTGGTGCTCGGCACCGACTTCGCCGACACCAACATCCCGGACGAGCTGGCCTTCAACGCCCGGCTGGCAAACGAGTTCGGCGCCTGGGTGCTGCCGGTGGTCGGCGGCCACGACGAGGACCCGCAGGCGGTGATCGCCGAGGTGCGCAACGCCCACCGGGCCTACCGCGACCTGGGCTGCTCGATACTCGCGATGATCGCCAACCGGGTCGCCCCCGGCGCCAAGCAGCAGATCCAGCGCACCCTGGCCGAGAAGCTCCCCCTCCCCGCGTACGTCCTGCCGGAGGAGCCGGCGCTCGCGGCCCCGACGGTGGCCCAGCTGGTCGAGGCGACCGGCGCCGAGCTGCTGCTCGGCGACGCGGCGGGCCTGGCCAGGGACGTCCGGGGCTTCGTGTTCGGCGGCGCGATGCTGCCGACCTTCCTGACCGCGCTGACCGAGGGCGCCCTGGTGGTCACCCCCGGGGACCGGGCGGACCTGGTGATCGGCTCGCTGGCCGCGCACTCCGCCGGTGCCCCGCCGATCGCCGGCGTGCTGCTGACGCTCGGTCAGCACCCCGGCCCGAACGTGATGGCGCTGGCCGCCCGGCTGGCCCCCGGCACCCCGGTCGCCGTCGTCCCGGAGGGCAGCTGGCTGACCGCCGCCGCGCTCACCCACCTGGAGGGCAAGCTCACCCAGGCCAGCCCCCGGAAGGCCGAGATCGCCCTCGGCCTGTTCGAACTGCACGTCGACACCGCCGAGTTGACCAGCCGGATCGAGCTCAGCCGGTCCGAGCGGGTCACCCCGATGATGTTCGAGCACGAGCTACTGGAGCGGGCCAGGGGCGAGCGTCGGCACGTGGTGCTGCCCGAGGGCACCGAGGAGCGGGTGCTGCGCGCGGCCGAGATCCTGCTGCGCCGCAACATCTGCGACCTCACCCTGCTCGGCGAGCCGGACGCGATCCGCCGCAAGGCCGCCGCGCTCGGCATCACGCTCCCGCAGGAGGGTGGCGACCAGGCGCAGGTCCGACTGGTCGACCCGGCCACCAGCCCGCTGCGCCAGCAGTTCGCCGAGCTGTACGCCAAGCTGCGCGCGCACAAGGGCATGACGGTCGAGCTGGCGCTGGACGTGGTCACCGACGTCTCGTACTTCGGCACCCTGATGGTCCAGGAGGGCATCGCGGACGGCATGGTCTCCGGCGCGGTGCACTCCACCGCCGCCACCATCCGCCCCGCCTTCGAGGTGATCAAGACCGCGCCGGGCGCGGCGATCGTCTCCTCGGTCTTCTTCATGTGCCTGGCCGACAAGGTGCTGGTCTACGGCGACTGCGCGGTCAACCCCGACCCGGACGCCCAGCAGCTGGCCGACATCGCCATCCAGTCGGCCGAGACCGCCGCCCAGTTCGGCGTCGAACCCCGGGTCGCGATGCTCTCCTACTCCACCGGCACCTCGGGTTCCGGCGCGGACGTGGACAAGGTCCGCAAGGCCACCGAGCTGGTCCGCGAGCTGCGCCCAGACCTGCTGGTGGACGGGCCGATCCAGTACGACGCGGCGGTCGACGCGCACGTCGCGGCCACCAAGCTGCCCGGCTCCGAGGTGGCTGGCCGGGCCACCGTGCTGATCTTCCCGGACCTCAACACCGGCAACAACACCTACAAGGCGGTGCAGCGCTCCGCCGGTGCGGTGGCCGTCGGCCCGGTGCTGCAGGGCCTGCGCAAGCCGGTCAACGACCTGTCCAGGGGGGCGCTGGTCCAGGACATCGTCAACACCGTGGCGATCACCGCCATCCAGGCTCAGAACGAAGGAACGGCCTCATGACCGACGCCACCCGGGTCCTCGTCCTCAACGCCGGCTCCTCCTCGGTCAAGTACCAGCTGATCGACATGGTGAACGGCGCCCGGCTGGCCGCCGGCCTGGTCGAACGGATCGGCGAGGGCAACGGCCGGCTCGCGCACACCCCGCGCGACGGCGACCGGCGGGAGACCGTCCAGGTCTTCCCCGACCACGGTGCGGCACTCAAGGCGGTGGCCGAGGAGCTGGCCGCCGACGGCCTCGGCCTGGACTCCCCCGAGCTGGCAGCGATCGGCCACCGGGTGGTGCACGGCGGCCGGCGGTTCACGGCGCCCACCCTGGTCACCGACGAGGTGCTGGCCGAGATCCGCCGCCTCGTCCCGGTCGCCCCGCTGCACAACCCGGCCAACATCACCGGCATCGAGGTGGCCCGCGCGCTGCGCCCCGACCTGCCGCAGGTGGCGGTCTTCGACACCGCCTTCCACGCCACCATGCCGGAGTACGCGGCCCGCTACGCGATCGACAAGGCGGTGGCGGACCAGCACGGGGTGCGCCGCTACGGCTTCCACGGCACCTCGCACCAGTACGTCTCGCGGGCCACCGCCCGGCTGCTCGGCCGGGACCCGGCCGAGCTGAACTTGATCGTGCTGCACCTGGGCAACGGCGGCTCGGCCTCGGCGGTCGCGGGCGGGGTCTGCGTGGACACCTCGATGGGTCTCACTCCCCTGGAGGGCCTGGTGATGGGCACTCGTTCGGGTGATGTCGACCCGGGGGTGATCTTCCACCTGCACCGGGTGGGCGGCCTGAGCATCGACCAGATCGACGAGCTGCTGAACCGTCGCAGCGGCCTGCTCGGCCTGTGCGGCGACAACGACATGCGCGAGATCATGCGGCGTGCGGACCAGGGCGACCAGGACGCGAAGCTGGCCTTCGACAGCTACATCCACCGACTGCGCAAGTACCTCGGCGGCTACTACGCGGTGCTCGGGCGGGTGGACGCGATCGCCTTCACCGCGGGAGTCGGCGAGAACGCCGCACCGGTCCGCGCGGCCGCCTGCGCCGGCCTCGAGGAGCTGGGCATCGCGGTGGACCCGGAGCTGAACTCGGTCCGCTCCGGCGAGGCCCGGGTGATCTCCCCCGAGTACGGACGGGTGACCGTCGCAGTGGTACCCACGGACGAGGAGCTGGAGATCGCGCAGCAGTCCTTCGCCCTGGTGCACGGAGCCTGACGAGACGTCAGTATCCCACCCCTCGGGATGCTTCGTCGGCGATCTCTCACCATTCGAGCGGAATGCACCCATAACACGAACGGATAGACTGACCGATATGCGCCGAGCGAAAATTGTCTGCACCCTGGGTCCTGCCACGGACTCCTACGAACAGCTGAAGGCCATCGTCGAAGCGGGCATGAACGTCGCCCGACTGAACATGAGCCACGGCTCCCACGCGGAGCACGAGGAGCGGTACCGCAAGGTCCGCCAGGTGTCCCAGGACACCGGCCGCACCATCGGCATCCTGGCCGACCTCCAGGGCCCGAAGATCCGTCTGGCGACCTTCGCCAACGGCCCGGTGACGGTCGACAACGGTGACGAGTTCACCATCACCACCGAGGATGTGCCCGGGGACCAGCACATCTGCGGTACCACCTACAAGGGCCTGCCGGGCGACGTGAAGCCCGGCGACCCGGTTCTGATCAACGATGGGGTCATCGCCCTGGAGGTCGTCAGCGTCGACGGCCCGCGGGTGAAGACCGTGGTGATCGAGGGCGGCGTGCTCTCGAACAACAAGGGCATCAACCTGCCCGGCGCGGCCGTGAACGTGCCCGCGCTGTCCGAGAAGGACAAGGACGACCTGCGGTTCGCGCTGGAGCTGGGCGTCGACATGGTCGCGCTCTCCTTCGTCCGGAACGCGGGCGACATCCACGACGTGCACAAGGTGATGGACGAGGTCGGCATCCGCGTCCCGGTCATCGCCAAGATCGAGAAGCCGCAGGCCGTCGAGGCGATGGAGGAGATCGTCCTCGCCTTCGACGCGATCATGGTGGCCCGTGGTGACCTCGCGGTGGAGTACCCGCTGGAGAAGGTGCCGCTGGTCCAGAAGCAGCTGATCACGCTGGCCCGCCGGAACGCCAAGCCGGTCATCGTCGCCACCCAGATGATGGAGTCGATGATCCACGCCTCGCGGCCGACTCGCGCCGAGGTCTCGGACGTCGCCAACGCGATCCTGGACGGGGCGGACGCGATCATGCTCTCCGCCGAGTCCAGCGTCGGCAAGTACCCGATCGAGACGGTCAAGACGATGAGCCGGATCGCCGAGACGGCCGAGGAGGAGCTGCTCTCGCAGGGCCTCCAGCCGCTCAACCCGGGCCGCAAGCCGCGCACCCAGAGCGGCTCGATCGCCCGCGCCGCCTGCGAGCTGGGCGACTTCCTGAACGCCGAGGCGCTGGTGGCGTTCACCAAGTCCGGTGACACCGCCCGCCGGCTGTCCCGCTACCGCTCGCCGATCCCGGTGGTGGCCTTCACCCCGGACGTCGCCACCCGCAACCAGCTCTCGCTGAGCTGGGGCGTCGAGGCGTACGTGACCGAGCAGGTGGAGACCACCGACGCGATGGTGGCCCAGGTCGACCAGGAGCTGCTGGCGCTTCGCCGCCTGAACGAGGGCGACACCGTCATCGTGACGGCCGGCTCCCCGCCCGGCATCCCCGGCAACACCAACATGGTCCAGGTCCACCACCTGGGCACCCGCGCGGCTCTCTGAGCCCCGCACAGTAGCAGTAACGCCTGTGGGGCGCCCCGGAGTTCTGCCGGGGATCTTCAGCGTGCCGCCGAACTGACCGGCCTGGACGGCCTTGGCCCCGGTCAGCGTCAGGTCGAGCGGGATCGGGACGGTGCTGAGCATGTCCCAGAGCCACTTCGGCAGGGTGTCCGGGGTGAGCGTGATCTCGCCCAGGTCGATCGGGATCGGCAGGCCGAGCACCTCGGCCAGGTGGCCGGAGAGGCTCTCCACGTACATGGTGACCGGGCCCTGCCGCATGGTCGAGGTCGACCCGGGCTTGCTCTTCACGTGGAAGGTCAGGCCGGGGATCTGGATCGTCGACATGTCGAGGTTCTCGATGTCCACGCTCGCGGTGGTGAACTTCAGCACCCGCTTGGTGCCGGTCGGGGTCTTCACGTCGTAGACGCCGTTGAAGACCGAGCCGTGCAGGGCGAGCCGGGTGGAGCGCAGGGTCCAGTTCTGCTCCGGCACCACGTGCCCGGGGGTGCTCTTGAGGGCCTTCACCGAGCTGGTGTCGACGGCGCAGTTCGGGTCGGCCGAGGGCGAGGCGGAGGCCGAACCGGCCGCCTTGGGCTTGGCCGAGGCACCCGAGGACTTGGCGCTGCCGCTCGGCCTCGCCGTCGCGGACGCGGTGGCGGACGGGACGGCGGCCGGCGCCACGGCCCGGGGTGCCACGATGATCGGGCTCGGCGTCGCCGTCGGGGCCTTCGAGGTCGAACTCGGGCTCGGCGTCGGTGAGTTGCTCGGCTTCGGCGGCAGCAGGACGTCAACGATGTCGTCGATGATGCCGTTCGGCCGGACCGTACCCCGGGAGGCACGCTCGGAGGCCGTACCGGACGGGCTCGGCGTGCCCACCGGAGCGGTGGCACTGGCGGAGCCGGCGGGCGCCGTGGGCACGGTGGCGGGGGTGGACGCCTCGGCGCCGGGCAGTCCCGGGGTGCCCGGGAGCGGGGTCAGCTCGCTCTTCGGGACCGGGATCTCCTCCAGCACCGTGTCCGGGGCGCTGGCGCAGTTCTTCGGGCTCTCCGCGGAGGCCAGCGTCGGGATCGCCCCCATCAGCAACGCGGTGGGGACGGCGGCCAGCGCGAACGCCCGGCCGCGCAGGCGGGAGCTGCGCCGCGGCGCGGCGTGCCGCGGGCCCGGCAGCCGGAGGTCGGCCGCCTCGTCTCGGTCGGTCACCGTTGCCCCTCCGGATCGGCGGCCTGCGGCTGGGCGGGCAGCACGTGGGTGTCGGCGGCCTGGACGTCCGCGACCTGGGCTTCGGCGGCCTGGGCCGGCTCTGCGGCGGCCGGCTCACTCCCGGCCGGCTGCTCGGCGGCGAACTCGGCGCCCTCGACAGTCTCGACGGCCTCGACGACAGGTTCGGGCTTCAGCGGCGCCCACGAGAGCAGCAGACCGCCGCCCACCAGGCCGAGCAGGAAGCCGATCAGGAAGCCGCCGAAGTTGGAGACCGGGATGGAGATCAGGCTCAGGATGGTGGTGGCCACCCCGCAGAACACCCGGACCAGCGGCTGGAACCACGCGGTCAGCCCGAGCGCGATCAGCAGCAGGCCGATCACCAGCGAACCCGCGCCGGCCGTGGTCGACATGGCCATCGTGAGCTGGCCGAGCTTCAGGTGGAAGTACGGGAAGTACAGGATCGGCCCGCCCGCCAGGATGGCCAGCAGCCCGCCCCAGAACGGTCGGGTGTGCCGCCAGGTGTGGAACCTCTCCCAGGGGGTCGCCTGGCCCTCCTGCTGGGGCCACGGGGGGACGGTAGCGCTGGACACGAGGCAGCTCCTCGGTGGTACTCGCAGGCGGGAAAGTCGGAGAGGGTACGGCCGGGGCGGTTGCCCGCCCCGGCCGTGACGATCGGTCAGTCAGGTCGTCCGGGGACGGACCGTCAGCCGGCCTCGGGCATGTAGCACTCGATGCCCGTGCCCGAGCCCTTCTTGATGTTGAGCTTCAGGCCGTTGAGCTTGAAGGTGCCCGCGGTGGTGGCCCACGCGGTCTGCTTGACGTCGGTCAGGACGGCCTCGTCGGCGGCCTGGGCGAAGCCCCGGGCGCCGGTGGGCAGCTTGCCCTGCTTGCGGACGAGGTCGATCGCGTCGCCGTCCTTGTGCCCGAGGGTCGAGGCGTCCTGGCCGATGTTGATGTTCTTGAACTCGGCGTCCGCCTTGAGCTCGGACACATCCAGGATCAGGTTCTTGGCGGTGACCGGCTTGGTCGGGTCGCCACCGGCGTTCAGCACCAGGGTCCAGTCGCCGAGCGGACCGAGGTTGGTCTTCACCGACTGGCACATGTTGTTGATGGTGGCCGTGTCGAAGGTCGAGATGGCGATCGGGTGCGGCGTGCCGTTGACCTCGAAGTCGACCCCGCCGAACTGGGCGAAGTTGGTGCCCTCCAGGCGCGAGGTGGTGACCTTGAAGTCCTGGCCCGAGACGCTGAACGAGGCGGCCAGCGCGTTGCTCGCGAGGCTCACACCGATGGCCGCGGTGGCGGCGATGCCGGGGACCATCACGAGCGCGAAGCGCTTCCAGCGGGTCTTGCCGAAAGTCTGGGACATGCGAGTCCTCCTTCTGGGACGTACATCTCCGGCCGTTCCCGGCGCGTCCCGCGCCGGCCAGGCTGGGATGGGAGAGAGCCACGTCCTCAATAGCGGCGACAACCTACGGCCACGCAGGGATGCGCGGCCGGAAAGGGACAGGACCCGCTTTTCTGGGATCTGCGGATACCCCCCTGCCCTCAGCCGCCGACCGGAGCCGGCAGCCACCCGGTGGGGACCTCTGGGGAGAGGACCGGGCGTCGCCGATCGTGCTTGAATCCCAGGCGAAGTACAAGAGGTTCGTTACTGACGAGTAATCCAACATCAGTAACCGTCGATCATGAAATCCGGCGATTTCTCACGGAGAGTGACGATCTGGCGGGTGGTCAGCTCGGAAACTCCGTGGCAACACCAGCGAAACACCCTCTCCTCGTCACCGATGGTGATGAGGAGAGGGTGTGGTCAAGATTTGATAAAGGCCCACGAATCCGCGCGCATTGTCGCCAAATCACCCACGGCACCGCAGGTCATCGGCCGTGCCAGCATTGGGCGTTCAGAACAGGACGCGGGCCAGTGCGGCCCGGGCCGCGCCGACCCTCGGATCCTCGGTGCCGATCACCTCGAAAAGCTCCAGCAGTCGCAGCCGAGCGGTGTCCCGATCCTCGCCGAACGTCCGGCCCACGGTGTCCACCAGACGCCCGAAAGCATCCTCGACATGACCGCCCACCAGATCGAGATCGGCCGCGTCCAGCTGGGCCGCGACGTCCTTCGGATCGCCGGCCGCCGCCGCCCGGACCGCCGCCGGGTCGAACTGCTCGACCCGGTACAGCAGTTGGGCCTGCGCCAGACCGAGCTTGGCCTCGGCGTTGCCGGGCTGGTCGGCCAGCACGTTCCGGTACGCCTGGACGGCGCCGCCCAGATCGCCCCGATCCAGCGCGTCGTGCGCGGCCGCCAGCGCCGGGTCCTCCGGCGGCAGCGCAGCGGCGGGGGCCTGGCCCTCGGGCGCACCTGCGCCGCCGACGATGCCGAAGCGCTGCTCGGCCACCGCGATCAACTGGTCAATGATCTTGCGGACGTTGGCCTCGTTCTCGGCCCCCTGGAACAGCGGGACGAGCTGGCCGGCCACCACGGCCATCACGGCCGGGATGCCCTGGATGCCGAACTGCTGGGCGATCAGCTGGTTGGCATCGACGTCGATCTTGGCGAGCACGATCCGGCCCGCGTACTCCTCGGCGAGGCGCTCCAGGATCGGGCTGAGCTGCTTGCACGGCCCGCACCACTCGGCCCAGAAGTCGACCACGACCGGCACCTCGGCCGAGCGCTGCACGACCTCGGCCTCGAAGGTGTCCTCGTTGACGTCGAGCACCAGCGGGTACGAGGCGGTGGGCAGGGCGACGCCGTCCGCCTCTGCGGCGGCGGCCTGGCGGGCCCGCTCGACCCTGGCCTGCTCGGCCTTCTGTGCGGCCTCACCGGCCGCCTTCACTGCGGCGAGATCGACCGCGCCGCGCAGGGCGGAGCTGTTGAGACCTGAATTCCGTGGCTGCATGGCACTATCCTCCCCCGTCCGCACCAGTGACGTGTGCCAACCGCCGGGAAAGGCTCGGGTGCCTTTCCGGTCCGGCGTCGGCGGGAGTCACCTCCCCGGTAGTCGAAGGAGTCCGGCGCGGATCCCCATCCGCGCCCCGCGCCCACCCGATCCCTGGGTCGGCGCGTGGTTGTCGCTCTATTCGCTACGAGTCGTAGCGTATCTGCATCCGGGGCCGGTGCCGCAAGCCCTGCCGGGCAACCGGGGACGTGAGCTGCCCCACTTTCGGGCGCCTCCCGGGTCCCGCTACCGCCGGTATGTCGCTACCGTGTGCAGCTCAAGTTACTCGCAGGTAAAAACCGCAAGGAGGCTCGGTGGCCCCCACCACCCGGCAGCCCACCGCCTCTGCCCCCGCCGCCCCGGCCGCGCCCGCGCCCGTCCGCGGCAAGGGCCGGCCCCGCAGTGCCGCCGCCGACCTCGCGATCCTGGACGCCACCCGCGCCGCGCTGGCCGAACTCGGCTGGGGCGGACTGACCATGGGTCACGTCGCGGCCCGGGCCGGCGTCGCCAAGACCACCCTCTACCGCCGCTGGCCGTCGAAGAACGAGCTGGTGGTGGACGCGGTGGCGAGCCTCTTCGACGAGCTCGAGATCGTCGACCTCGGCAGCCTGCGGGCCGACATCGAAGCCGTGGTGCTCAGCTTCGCCGAGCTGCTGGCCCGCCCGGAGACCCAGGCCGCCCTGCTCGCCCTGTTCGCCGAGGGCTCCCGGGACCCACAGCTCCGCCGCCGCATCCGGGAGCGGATCGTCGACCCGCAGAAGCACCTGGTCCAGCGGGGCCGGGCGAACGCCCAGCGCCGCGGCGAACTCGGCCCGGACCGGGACGAGGTGACCGCCGCCGAGGAGATCGCGATCATCTTCGACACCATCGCCGGCACCGTCGAGCACCGGATGCTGGTGAGCGGCGAACCGGTCACCCCGGAGTGGATCCACCGCTTCACCACCCTCCTGCTCAGCCCCCTGCCCGGCCTGTTGGCAGGCGCTCAGCCAGGCACCACCAGCGCGGGTGCCTAGACCTGGTAGCGGTCGGGAGCGAAAGCGTCCAGGTTGGCGGCGACCCAGTCCGAGGTGTGGCGGAGGCCCTCCGCGAGCGGCATCCGAGGCTGCCAGCCGGCCAGTTCGCGAGCCCTGGTGTTGTCGGAGAGCAGGCGCTCCACCTCACTTCCACTGGGCCGCAGCCGCGACGGATCGGCCACCACCTCGGCGTCCCGGCCGGAGGCGGCGATCAGTTGCCGGGCCAGGTCGCCGATGGAGATCTCGGTGCCGGTGCCCAGGTTCAGCACCTGGCCGACCGCGCGGTCGGCCAGGGCAGCGGCCAGGAAACCCTCGGCGGTGTCGGTGACGTAGGTGAAGTCCCGGGTCGGGGTGAGCGAGCCGAGCTTGATCTGCCGGGCGCCGGAGTGCAGTTGGGCCAGGATGGCGGGGATCACCGCGCGGGCCGACTGCCGGGGACCGTAGGTGTTGAACGGGCGGACCACCGAGACCGGCAGCTCGAAGGCGTGCCAGTAGGAGAGCGCCGCCATGTCGGCGCCGATCTTCGAGGCCGAGTACGGCGACTGCGGCTGGAGCGGGTGCTGCTCACTGATCGGCGCGGTGATCGCCGTGCCGTACACCTCGCTGGTGGAGGTGTGCACCAGCCGGGCGCCGTGCCGCAGGCAGGCCGCCGCGACGTTCTGGGTGCCGACCACGTTGGTCTGCACGTACGCCTCGGGCGACTGGTAGCTGTACGGGATGCCGATCAGCGCGGCCAGGTGGAAGACCGTGTCGCAGCCCGCCACCGCGTCCTGCACCCGGCCCGCGTCCCGGACGTCACCGGCGAGCATCTCGACCTGACCGGTCCTCAGATGGGCCGCCAGGTACCCGCGCTCGGCGTACGGCTTGTAGTGCACCAGCGCACGCACCTCGGCGCCGCGCTCCACCAGCAGGTCCACGAGGGTCGAGCCGATGAAGCCCTCTCCACCGGTCACCAGGACCCGCTTGCCGGTCCAGTCGTTCATGCCGCGCTCCTCGTCTCGTGCTGGTGCTGACGGACCGTCCGCAACACCTTTGCCGCCAGTAGGTCCGCCGCCTCGGCGTGCGTCCCCGGGTCGGCGGCCCGGCCCATCACGGCGAGCCGCGCCGGGTCCGCCAGCAGCGGTTCGACCAGCGCGGCCAGCCGGGCGGTGCTGCACTCGGCGTCGGGCAGCAGCAGCCCGGCCCCGGCCTCCGTGAGCACCCGGGCGTTGTGGGTCTGGTGGTCGTGCGGTGCGTGCGGGTACGGCACCAGCACGGCCGGTACGCCGACGCTGGCCAGCTCCGCCACGGTGGCCGACCCTGCTCGGCAGACCACCAGGTCGGCGGCGGCGTACGCGAGATCCATCCGGTCCAGGTAGGGGACGGCCTCGGCCACCGGGTTGGCGCCGAGCCGTGTCCGCACCGCGTCGAGCGCGGCCGGACCGGTCTTGACGAGCAGTCGGACGTCGGAGCGGGCCCGCCAGCGCTCGGCCAGTCCGAGGGCCGCCTCGGTGAGCCGGGCCGCGCCCAGGCTGCCGCCGTTGAAGAGCAGCAGCCGCGCGCCCGGCGGCACCCCGAGCCGGACCCGGGCCTCGGCCCGCAGGGCCGCCCGGTCGAGCCCGGCCACCACGCCGACCAGCGGCATGCCGACCGTCTCGGCATTCGCCCCGGACGGCAGGTGGTCCCTGGTCCGGTCGAAGGCCAGCGCCAGGTGCGGGGTGAGCCGGGCCGCGAAGCGGTTGGCCCGGCCGGGCACCGCGTTGGACTCGTGCACCACGCTGGGCAGCCCGGCCAGCCGGGCGCCGACGATCACCGGGGCACTCGGGTAGCCGCCCATCCCGACCGCGACCTGGGCCCGCTGCGCCCGGAGGATCTCCCGGCACTGCACGCCGGACTTCAGCAGCGCAGCGGGCAGCAGGTAGCGGCGCAGGCCGAGCGAGGCGTCGAACGGGATCATGTCCACGGTGTGCAGCCGGTACCCGGCGGCCGGGATCAGCTCGGTCTCCAGGCCGCGTTCGGTACCGACGAAGGAGATCTCCGCCCCCGGGTCGGCCCGGCGCAGCGCCTCGGCCAACGCGAGGCCGGGGTAGATGTGACCACCCGTGCCGCCCGCACCTATCACCACCGACAAGCTCTGTTCTGTCATGACACCAGAGCCTGACGAGGCGTAGTAAGAGAGTTCTAATAGCCGCATTTGCGATGCTTGTCCGCATGAGCAGCCCGCAGAAGGTCCTGGTGGTGGACGACGATCCGGAGGTCCGCGCCGCCGTCGAGGACGGCCTCGCGGTGTCCGGGTACGCGGTCCGGGGCGCCGCCGACGGACTCGCCGGGCTGGCCGAACTGACGGCCTGGCAGCCGGACGCCCTGGTGCTGGACGTGATGATGCCCGTGCTGGACGGGCTGGCGGTCTGCCGCCGGCTGCGGGCGCTGGGCGACCGCACCCCGATCCTGGTGCTGACCGCCCGGGACTCGGTCAGCGACCGGGTGGACGGCCTGGACGCGGGCGCCGACGACTACCTGGTCAAGCCGTTCGCGCTGGACGAGCTGACCGCCCGGCTGCGCGCCCTGCTCCGCCGGGCCGCCCCGGCGGAGCCCGAAGGCGCCTATGTCTTCGCCGATCTGACGGTCGATCCGGTCAGCCGGACCGGCCGCCGGGCGGGCCGGGCGGTGGAGTTCTCCCGCACCGAGTTCGCGCTGCTGGAGTTGCTGCTGCAGCACCCGGGGCAGGTGCTGCCGCGCGAGCTGATCATGGACCGGGTCTGGGGTGCCGACTTCGGCCCGGACTCCAACTCGCTGGCGGTGTACGTCGGTTACCTGCGCCGGAAGCTGGAGGCCGGCGGTGGACCCCGGCTGGTGCACACCGTGCACGGCGTCGGCTACCGGCTGGACACCCCGTGAGCGCACACGCCCGGTGGCGCCGCCGCCGGCCGCTGCGGACCCGGCTGGCGCTGGCCACCTCGGCCGCCGTCGCCCTGGTCACCCTCGGGGTCTGCGCCGCTGCCTTCACCATCATCCGCTACGAGTTGGTGCACCAGCTCGACCTGAACCTCACCCAGCACGCCACCCTGGTCCAGCAGCAGTACCGGGGCCAGGGCCCGCAGACCGTCTACGGCGAGTGCGGCTACCTGGCCGCCCCGGCCTGCACCCAGATCGTCCCCGCCAGGCCCGCCGACGACCCGGGCGTCCCGTACCTGCTGCCGGTCACCCCCGCCACCCGGCAGGTCGCGGCCGGGCAGCGGGCCGCGTACTACTCCGACGTCACGGTGAGCGGCCACCCGGCCCGGATGCTCACCACCCGCTTCGGCCCCGGGCAGGCCGTACAGGTCGCGCTGCGGTCCGACACCGTGCAGCAAGGCGTCAGGCAGGCCGGGGAGTTGATGGCGGTGGTGGCCGGCGCTGGCATCCTGCTGGCGGGCGGGCTCGGCTACGCGGTGGCCCGTACCGGCCTGGCCCCGGTGGCCCGGCTGACCGCCACCGCCGAACGGATCGCCGAGACCCGGGACGCCACCGTCCGGATCGACCTGCCGCAGGGCCGGGGCGAGGACGAAGTGACCCGGCTGGCCGGGGCGTTCAACACCATGCTCGGCGAACTGGAGCAGTCCGTCACCGCCCGCCGCCGACTGGTCGCGGACGCCTCGCACGAACTCCGCACCCCGCTCACCGCGCTCCGCACCAACGCGGAACTCCTGGGCCGGGTGGAGCAGTTGACGCCGGAGCAGCGGGCCCGCGCGACCGCCGGTCTGCAACGACAGCTGCGCGCGGTGACCGGCCTGGTGAACGACCTGATCGAACTGGCCCGGGACGAGGAGCCCCAGGCCCTGGTCGAGACGGTCCGGCTCGGGCCACTGGTGGCCCACTGCGTGGACACCGCACGCGGGCACTGGCCCGGCGTCCGGTTCGACCTGGCCGGCACCGAGGTCACCCTGGACGGCGTACCGGCCCGGCTGGCCCGCCTGGTGGGCAATCTGCTCGACAACGCGGCCAAGTTCAGCCCACCCGGCGGCCCGGTCGAAGTCGCCCTCACCACCCACGAGTTGACCGTCCGCGACCACGGCCCCGGCATCACCCCCGAAGACCTCCCGCACGTCTTCGACCGCTTCTACCGCGCCTCGGCCGCCCGCGCCCTCCCGGGCTCGGGCCTCGGCCTCGCCATGGCCCAACAGATCGCCAGGGCGCACGGGGCCACCCTCACCGCCGAAGCGGCCCCGGGCGGCGGCGCACTTTTCCGCTTCACCTTCGGAAGGTAGGGGCTCGGGGCTCTGCTGACGTTCGCAGTACCCCGAGCCCCTCGACGACCTCAGAACATCGCGGTCTCGTGGTAGATCCCCCACTCGTCGCGGAGCGCGTTGCAGATCTCCCCGAGCGTGGCCTCCGCCCGGACGGCGGTGAGCATCGGCGGGATCATGTTCTCCCCCGACCGCGCAGCGGCGAGCATCTCCGCCAGAGCGGCCTGCACCGCCGCTTCGTCCCGCGCCGCCTTCCGCGCCGCCAGCGTCCTGACCTGCTCGCGCTCCACCTCGTGGCTGACCCGGAGGATCTCCAGCGCGGGGGTGACGCTGCGCGGGTGGCAGTTGACGCCGACCACGCGCTTCTCGCCCTTCTCCACACCCTGTTGATAGGCGAAGGCGGCCTCCGCGATCTCCCCGGTGAACCAGCCCTCCTCGATCCCGCGCAGGATGCCCGAGGTCATCGGCCCGATCGGGTGGCCGTCCGTCGCCTTGTCCAGGATGCGCTCGAAGATCGCCTCGGCCTGCTGCTCGATCCGGTCGGTCAGCGCCTCGACGTACCAGGAACCGCCCAGCGGGTCGGCCACGTTGGCGACGCCGGTCTCCTCCATCAGCACCTGCTGGGTCCGCAGGGCGATCTCCGCCGCCTGCTCACTCGGCAGCGCGAGCGTCTCGTCCAGCGCGTTGGTGTGCAGCGACTGCGTGCCGCCGAGCACCGCCGACAGGGCCTCGACGGCCGTCCGCACCACGTTGTTGTACGGCTGCTGGGCCGTCAGCGACACGCCCGCCGTCTGGGTGTGGAACCGCAGCCACTGCGCCTTGTCGGTCTTCGCGCCGTACCGCTCCTTCATCCAGCGGGCCCAGATCCGGCGTGCGGCACGGAACTTGGCGATCTCCTCGAAGAAGTCCAGGTGCGCGTCGAAGAAGAACGAGAGCCCGGGCGCGAAGACGTCGACGTCGAGGCCCCGGGACAGCCCGAGCTCCACGTACCCGAAGCCGTCCGCCAGCGTGTAGGCGAGCTCCTGCGCGGCCGTGGCTCCGGCCTCCCGGATGTGGTAGCCGGAGACCGAGAGCGGCTTGTACGCGGGGATGCCAGTCGCGCAGTACTCCATCAGGTCGCCGATCAGGCGCAGGTGCGGCTCGGGAGCGAACAGCCACTCCTTCTGCGCGATGTACTCCTTGAAGATGTCGGTCTGCAGCGTGCCGTTGAGCACCGCCGGGTCGACGCCCTGGCGCTCGGCCGCCACCAGGTACATGCAGAAGACCGGCACCGCCGGGCCGCTGATGGTCATCGAGGTGGTGACCTCGCCGAGCGGGATGCCGTGGAACAGCACCTCCATGTCGGCGGCGGAGTCGATCGCCACGCCGCAGTGGCCGACCTCACCGAGCGACTTGGCGTCGTCGGAGTCGTAGCCCATCAGGGTCGGCATGTCGAAGGCGACCGAGAGGCCGCCACCGCCGGAGTCCAGGATCATCCGGTAGCGCTCGTTGGTCTGCTCGGCGTTGCCGAAGCCGGCGAACTGGCGGATGGTCCACGTCCGCCCCCGGTAGCCGGTGGCGTGCAGGCCGCGGGTGTACGGGTACTCCCCCGGCCAGCCGATCCGCTCGAAGCCCTCGTACGGCTGCCCGGCGGGCGGGCCGTACATCGGCTCCACCTCGTCACCGCTCAGGGTGGTGAAGTCGGCCTCACGCTTTCGGGCCTTGTCGTACCGCTGTTGCCAGCGAGCACGGCCGGCCTCGATCTCCTCGGCGTCCATCAGACTCCGACTCCACTCCGTTGCGGCCGCTGCCTTGTGGGTGCGGGACCAGTTACTGCTTGGGTGCTGTCAATTTACTCGGACGTCCTAGTATCTGTCGATGGTGGCCCGAAGACGGAGAGGCGCCCCTCCCGTGTCGGGAGGCACTTCGCCTTGGTGCCGAGGTCGAAGGCGAAGACCAGGTAGACCACGTACAGCCAGCCGTGCGCCATGCCGACCACCTTGGTGAAATCGGCCGCACCCGACAGGTCCAGCGCGTACTTGCCGATCACGCCCAGGGTCAGCATGACCAGCAGGACACCCGTCACATACGCCAGGACCCGGTAGCGGGTCAGCACACTCTGCTTCATGGCATCGAGGGTAACCGCCCTTACCGGACACCCCGACCACAGGGCTGTCACTGCCGGAAGTCGCCCGCAGCCACCCGGAGCGGGCGCAGCACGTCGAAGATCTGCCGGCACTGCTCCTCGTCGTAGCCCTCCAGACCGAAGTCCATCGCCATCAGGTCCCGGGTGGCCTGCTCGACCGCCTCCCGGCCCCGGTCGGTGATCGCGGCCAGTACGCCGCGACCGTCCAGCGGGTTGGGGCGGCGAGCCACCAGGCCGGCCCGCTCCAGCCGGTCGACGGTGTTGGTGACGCTGGTCGGATGCACCATCAGCCGCTCGCCGATCTTGGAGAGCGAGAGCTCGCCGGTCCGGCTGAAGGTGAGCAGCACCAGCGCCTCGTACCGGGCGAAGGTCAGCCCGTACGGCTTGACCACGGCATCCACCCGGCCGAGCAGGATCTGATGGGCGCGCATCACCGAGGTGATGGCCGACATCGAGGGAACGCCGCCCCAGCGGCTGGTCCAGAGTTCATCGGCGCGGGCGATCGGGTCGAATTCGAGAGCTAGGGGCTTGGCCACCCCTCCACCGTACCGGCGGCCCCGGCGGCGGGTAGCAGGTGTCCACGTTGGCGGACAAGGGGGCGTCCTGGCGGAGTTCCGCCACCGCCCATTGCGGGGCATACCGGGACAGTCGGACTACTCACCGGTTCGACAACTTCCCTACTGCTCACGGGAGTTGCCGGATCTCGACCATCGGGCCGAATCGAATACCGTCGAATCCCGCCACCGCCGCCCGATTCCATGGGATATGTCGGAGTTTCCATGCGGACGATCCGGCCATCCCCGGAGCCCGGCCCGGTGGCGAGAGCTGGCCAACTCTGGTCCGAGACCTGTCATTTCATCAGGTGCATTGTCATGCTTCTGGCCAGCCCCGTCACGGCACCGGCCGCCCCACCCACATCCGGCCGGATGCCGCTTGACCGCACGGAGCAGCACGTCAGCATCCGCTCCGCCCCGCAGGCACTAACCCCTGGTGCCCCGGAGCGAGGTGCGACCGCGCACACGCGGTTGATTCCCGGAAGGAACCCGTACGTGAAGCGAAAGCTGACAGTCGGAGCCGCACTCTCCGCCACGGTGATCCTCGCCAGCGCCATCCAGATCGGCGCCGGGACCGCCCAGGCCGCGCCGACCCCGGCGAGCAGCAAGGGCTCCACCTTCCAGCGCGCCGAACTCACGGCGCTGGCCCAGTCGTACGCTCCGGCCGTGGCCAAGGCCGCCGGCCTCGGCGCCTCGGAGACGCTGGTCGCCAAGGACGCCGTGATCGACGCCAACGGCGCCAAGCACCTGCGCTTCGAGCGCACCTTCTCCGGCCTCTCCGTGATCGGTGGCGACCTGGTCGCGCACCTGGCCCCGAACGGCAAGGTCAGCTCGATCGACCGGGCCACCGAGGCCACCATCGCCCTGCCCGGTCTGACCCCCGCCGTGCCGGCCGACCAGGCGGCCAAGCAGGCCACCGGCGCCGTGCAGGCCACCGTCGGCCTGACGATCGCCCAGGACGAGTCGCCGCTCAAGGCTGTCACCGGCACCGGCAGCCCGGTCCTGGTGGTCTGGGCCCAGTCCGGCACCCCGCGCCTCGCCTATCAGACGGTGGTCGAGGGGATCCGGGAGAGCGGCGTCCCGAGTGCGCAGAACCTGGTCACCGACGCGGCGACCGGCGAGGTGCTCGCCACGCACGAGCAGTACCTCGCGGCGGCCGCCACCGGCAGCGGCAAGGGCGTGCACGTCGGCTCGGTCACCCTGACCACCAACTACACGGGCTCCACCTACGAGTTGAAGGACCCGACCCGGGGCAACACCCGCACCGTCGGCCTGGCCGGCGGCACCTCGGGCAACGGCACGCTGTTCACCGACGCCGACAACGTCTGGGGCAACGGGCTGGCCACCAACATCCAGTCGGCCGCGGTGGACGCCCAGTACGGCGCGGTGGCGACCTGGGACTACTACAAGAGCAGCTTCAACCGCCTGGGCATCCGCAACGACAACGTCGGCGCGGTCAGCCGGGTGCACTACGGCAGCAACTACGTCAACGCGTTCTGGAGCGACTCCTGCTTCTGCATGACGTACGGCGACGGCGCCTCCAACACCCACCCGCTGACCGCGATCGACGTGGCCGGCCACGAGATGACGCACGGCGTCACCGCCAACACCGCGGGCCTGGTCTACTCCGGCGAGTCCGGCGGCCTGAACGAGGCCACCTCGGACATCTTCGGCACCATGGTCGAGTGGTACGCCAACCTGTCGGTCGACCCGGGTGACTACCTGATCGGCGAGAAGATCAACATCAACGGGAACGGCACGCCGCTCCGCTACATGGACAAGCCCTCCAAGGACGGCGCGTCCAAGGACTCCTGGTACTCCGGGGTCGGCAACGTGGACGTGCACTACTCCTCGGGCGTGGCGAACCACTTCTTCTACCTGCTCTCCGAGGGCAGCGGCGCCAAGACCATCAACGGCGTCAGCTACAACAGCCCGACCAGTAACGGCTCGACCCTGACCGGTATCAGCCGTGCCAAGGCCGCCGCGATCTGGTACCGCGCGCTGACCGTGTACTTCACCTCCACCACCAACTACAAGGCCGCGCGCACCGCCACCCTGAAGGCGGCGTCCGACCTGTACGGCGGCACGGCGAGCACCGAGTACAAGGCGGTCGCGGCCGCCTGGTCCGGGGTCAACGTCAACTGACGCCCTCGCAGCAGCGCGCCGCAGCCGGGTCTCCCAGGTCGGGGGCCCGGCTGCGGCGTTGTTAGCAGGTACCCGGCAAGCCGATCAAGAGAACGGTCTGGCGAGGTCCCGCCAGCGTTGTTTCTGGTACATACCAGGACAGCAATCCGCCGAAACACTGCCGCAATCTTCGTATTGGTCTGGACAGTTGCCGATTTTCGACGGTTGTTCAGGTTCCGTTCGCGTCGAAACTCCGCTTCTGCGCCGGGTTTTGGCTGATTTGTCGGTTATGCCATGGAGTTGATCAGGCCATCACGCAGCGTTCCGAGCTGGCGGGAGCTGGCCAACTCTGAGCTGAGACCTGTCATTTCACCAGGTGCATTGTCATGCTTCTGGCCAGCCCCGTACCGGCACCGGCCGCCCCACCACTCCGGCCGGATGCCGCTTGACCGCACGGAGCAGCACGTCAGCATCCGCTCCGCCCCGACGGCACTAACCCCTGGTGCCACGGAGTGAGGTGCGACCGCGCACACGCGGTTGATCTTCGGAAGGAACCTGCACGTGAAGCGAAAGCTGACTGTCGGCGCCGCCCTCTCGGCCACTGTGATCCTCGCCAGTGCCATCCAGGTCAGCGTCGGAACGGCCCAGGCCGCCCCCGTTCCCGCGAGCAGCAAGGGTTCCACCCTGCAGCGCGCCGAGCTGAAGACCCTCGCCCAGTCCTACGCCGCGGCCGTGGCCAAGGCCGCCGGCCTCGGCGCCTCGGAGACGCTGGTCGCCAAGGACGCCGTGGTGGACGCCAACGGCGCCAAGCACCTGCGCTTCGAGCGCACTTACGCCGGCCTGCCGGTGGTCGGTGGCGACCTGGTCGCGCACCTGAACCCGGCCGGCAAGGTCACGTCGGTGGGCAAGGCCGCCGAGGCCACCATCGCGCTGCCGAGCCTGACCCCGTCCGTGCCGGCCGAGAAGGCGGCCAAGCAGGCCACCGGCGCCGTGCAGGCCACCGTCGGCCTGACCATCGACGAGGACGAGAGCCCGATCAAGGAGGTCACCGGCTCGACCCCCGCCAAGCTGGTGATCTGGGCCACCTCCGGCACCCCGCGCCTCGCCTACGAGACCGTCGTCGAGGGCGTCCGCGAGAGCGGCATACCCAGCGCCCAGAAGCTGGTCACCGACGCCGCCACCGGCGAGGTGCTCTCCACCCACGAGCAGTACCTCGCGGCCGCCGCCTCCGGCACCGGCAAGGGCGTCTTCGTCGGTTCGGTCCCGCTGACCACCAACTCCGCCAGCGGCACGTACCAGCTGAAGGACCCCAGCCGGGGCAACATGTACACCACCACGCTCAACAGCAAGACCTCGGGCAACGGCACCCTGCTGACCGACACCGACAACGTCTGGGGCACCGGCCTGGTCTCCAGCAGCCAGTCGGCCGCCGTGGACGCCCAGTTCGGCGCGGCAGCCACCTGGGACTTCTACAAGAACTCGTTCGGCCGCCTCGGCATCCGCAACGACGGTGTCGGCGCCTTCAGCCGGGTGCACTACGGCCGCAGCTACGTCAACGCGTTCTGGAGCGACCAGTGCTTCTGCATGACGTACGGCGACGGTGCCTCCAACACCCACCCGCTGACCGAGCTTGACGTGGCGGGCCACGAGATGACCCACGGCGTCACCTCCAACACCGCCGGCCTGAACTACTCGGGTGAGTCCGGCGGCCTCAACGAGGCCACCTCGGACATCTTCGGCACCATGGTCGAGTTCTCGGCGAACCTCGCGGCCGACAAGGGCGACTACCTGATCGGCGAGCTGATCAACATCAACGGTGACGGCACGCCGCTCCGTTACATGGACAAGCCCTCCAAGGACGGTGGCTCGGCGGACGCCTGGTACTCCGGCGTCGGCTCGGTCGACGTGCACTACTCCTCGGGCCCGGCCAACCACTTCTTCTACCTGCTCTCCGAGGGCAGCGGCGCCAAGACCGTCAACGGCGTCAGCTACAACAGCCCGACCAGCAACG
Organism: Kitasatospora sp. P5_F3; assembly: GCF_054049135.1. Classification (NCBI taxonomy): domain Bacteria; kingdom Bacillati; phylum Actinomycetota; class Actinomycetes; order Kitasatosporales; family Streptomycetaceae; genus Kitasatospora; species Kitasatospora sp. P5_F3. Next base: position 22,114 of record NZ_JBFUMY010000020.1, read on the forward strand.
GCTCGACCCTGACCGGCATCGGCCGGGACAAGGCCGCGGCGATCTGGTACCGCGCGCTGACCGTGTACTGGACCTCCACCACCAACTACGCGGGCGCCCGTACCGGCACCCTCAGCGCGGCGGCGGACCTGTACGGCGCGGGCAGCGCCGAGTACAACGCGGTCGCGGCCGCCTGGGCCGGGGTCAACGTCAACTGACGTCCCGCCACCTGAACACACGACAGCCCGGGCCCCTCGGAGGGGAGGCCCGGGCTGTCGTGTCGTCTGCGTCAGGCGGTGGCGGGCTGCCCGGGGGCCGGGTACTCGCCGCGCTCCTCCTTGGCCAGCATCCGCTCGGCCACGAAGCCGCCGAACGGCACCACCGAGAGCACGAACAGGATCGCGCCGCGCTTGGCGTCCCAGCGCTGCTTCTGCCAGGCCAGCGCGAGGAAGACCAGGTAGAGCACGAAGAGGACGCCGTGCACCCTGCCCATCACCGGCACGGCGTTGAAGTCCGTGGTGCGCTTGAGCACCGAGCAGACCAGCAGCAGCAGGAAGGACAGGCCCTCGGGGGCGGACACGAGGCGCAGACGGTGGACGGCGCTGCTCTTCACGGCGGAACCTCACTACAGGGATCGGCTGGCTTGTGAACCGGTACACAAACCGGCCACCCATTATGACCCTTTCTTTACCCGCCTCCGGCGGCCGGGGGTGTGTACCGGATGTGTACCAGTGGCCGTCACCCTCTCCCGGCGCCCGGGCCGTGGCCGCTATGGTCACCGCGTGGCTCAGTTTCGACTCCAGGGATCAAAGGTGCTCGCCGTCGACATGACGGGCGACGCGGTCAAGGCCCGCAACGGATGCATGGTTGCGTACACGGGCCAGATGAACTTCAAGAAGCTCAGCGGCGGTGGCAACGGCCTGCGTGGCATGGTCACCCGTCGGCTGACGGGTGAGCAGATGGAGGTCATGGAGGTTCAGGGGCAGGGCACCTGCTTCTTCGCCGACCGGGCCACCGAGGTCAACCTCGTACGGCTGAACGGCGAGACGCTGTTCGTCGAGGCGGACAACCTGCTCTGCACCGAGGGCAGCCTGCAGACCGGCACCAGCTTCACCGGTCTGAACGGGATGGCCTCCGGCACCGGCCTGTTCACCACCAAGGTGGACGGGCACGGCTGGGCGGCGCTCACCTCCAAGGGCCCGGCGATCATCCTCCGGGTCTCCCAGGGGCAGCCGCTCCGGGTGGACCCGGGCGCGTACGTCGCGCACACCGGCAACCTCAACCGCGCGCTGAAGTCCGGCGGCGGCTGGACCACGCTGATCGGCGAGGGCGGTGGCGAGGCGATGCAGGTGGAGTTCACCGGCGAGGGCCTGGTCTACATCCAGCCGTCCGAGCGGCTCACCTTCGGGGGCGACGTCTGATGCCGTTCACCAAGATCAACAGCAAGCTGATCGAGGCCAAGGTCTTCTCCGGGCAGCGGATCTTCAGCCAGCGCGGCTCGATGATCGCCTACACCGGCGAGGTCGCGTTCACCCCCAACCTGACCGGCGGTCAGGGCGGCGTGATGGGCATGATCGGCCGCCGGGTGGCCAACGAGGACGTCCCGCTGATGACCGTCGAGGGCCAGGGCAGCGTGCTGTTCGGCCACGGCGGCCACCACATCCAGATCATCGAGCTCACCGGCGACACCCTGAACGTCGAGGCCGACCGGCTGCTCGCCTTCGACGGCACGCTCCGGCAGACCACCGTCTTCCTCGGCTCGCAGGGCGGCGTGATGGGCATGGTGCGCGGCCAGGTCAGCGGGCAGGGCCTGTTCACCACCCAGCTGAGCGGCCAGGGTTCGGTCGCGGTGATGGCACACGGCGGCTTCGTCGAACTGCCGATCACCCCGAACCAGCCGGTGCACGTCGACCCGCAGGCGTACGTCGCGCACCGCGGCCAGGTCCAGAACAAGCTGTCCACGTCGGTGGGTTGGCGCGACATGGTCGGACGCGGCTCCGGCGAGGCGTTCCAGCTGGAACTCTCCGGCAACGGTGTGGTGTACGTCCAGGCGAGCGAGGAGAAGCTCTGATGTCCTACCCGCCTCAGTACCCGCCGCAGCAGCCCGGCTATCCGCAGCAGCAGCCGGGCTACCCGCCGCAGCCCGGCTACGGCGCTCCCCAGCAGCAGTACCCGGCACAGCCGCCGCAGCCCGGTTACGGCGCCCCCGAGGGCCCGCAGGTGCACGACGCGCACAGCCTGCCGGTCAACGACAACGTCAACCCGTACGCCTTCTCGGTCGACCTGAACGGCCCGTACTACCTGCAGAAGGGGAAGATGATCGCCTACTACGGCGACGTCCGCTTCTCCGGCATCGGCCAGGGCTCGATCGACCGCGCGCTCGGCCGCAACTTCAACTCCCCGCTGCACGCCACCGACTGGGTGGTGGCCGAGGGCCGGGGCAAGCTGCTGCTCGCCGACCGGGCCTTCGACCTCAACTCGTACGACCTGGAGAACGGCAACCTGACGGTCCGTTCGGGGAACCTGCTGGCCTTCGAACCGACCCTGGCGCTCAAGCAGTCGATCATCCCGGGCTTCCTCACCCTGATCGGGACGGGCAAGTTCGTGGCCGCCTCGAACGGCCCGGTGCACTTCGTCGAGCCGCCGATCCGGGTGGACCCGCAGGCCCTGGTCGGCTGGGCCGACTGCCCCGCGCCCTGCCACCACTACGACCACGGCTACATGCACGGTGTGCTCGGCGGACTGCGCCAGCTGACCGGGCTCGGCGGGGCCTCCGGCGAGGAGCACCAGTTCGAGTTCATCGGGGCCGGCACGGTGCTGATCCAGTCCAGTGAGACCCTGATGGCCGAGCGCTCGGTCGGCGTGGTGCACCAGGAGGCCGGCGTCCCCGGCGGCGGGTACGGCGTACCGCCACAGCAGCAGGGTCACGGCCAGAGCCAGTTGCCGAACGTGAACGTCCCTGGCCTGGGGAATCTCGGCGACATCGGACGCCGTTTCGGCCTGTAGGCGGAGCGGTTCGTCTAATTGTATAACTTTTAACAACCTCGGCTATAGTGTTGCCATGGACACCCCCGCCGACACCCCCGCAGCGGTCTCCTCCCCGTCGTCCTCGGCGGAGGAGGAGACCCCCTGGCTCTCCGCCAAGGAGCAGCAGTTCTGGCGTGCCCACCTGGAGGTCAGCCACCTGCTGGACTACCAGCTCGGCCGGGAGCTCCAGCCGCACGGTCTCGCCAACAACGACTACGAGATCCTGGTCGTGCTCTCCGAATCCCCCGACCGGCGGATGCGGATGACCGACCTGGCCACCGCGACCCTCCAGTCCAAGAGCCGGCTCTCGCACCAGATCACCCGGATGGAGAACGCCGGCCTGGTACTCCGTCAGGAGTGTCCGGGCGACCGCCGCGGCCTCTACGCCCACCTCACCGAACACGGCTGGGACATCCTGCAGAAGGTCGCCCCCGACCACGTCCGCTCGGTGCGCCACCACTTCATCGACCGCTTCACCCCCGAGCAGATCGACACCCTGTACGCGGCCCTCGCCCCGGTCGCCGACCACCTCCGCAGCCTGCGGGGCCGCAGCTGACCCTCCGGGCAGGTACCACCAGGGGCTCGGGGAACTGCGACGCCGACCCTTGCAAGGTGATCCGTACGTAAGTGGTCAGGCACTTTCGTACGTGACCCCGGCGCCGGATCTCCTCGCAGTTCCCCGAGCCCCTGACCGTAGATGCTCGAGCGCCTGCCAAAAGTTCAGCTCTGCGTCAAGCCGGCGACCAGCGTGTCCGCTGCTCCGTACGGGTCCAACGTGCCGTCAGCGACGCGTTCCGCCAAGGCGGACAGCTGCCGGTCGCCGTGCAGGTCGCCGATCCGGGCCCGGAGGGTGGAGAGGGCGATCGCCTCGATCTCGTCCGCCGCCCGCCGCCGCCGGCGGACCGCGAGTTCGCCGGTCTCGGCCAGCCAGGCCCGGTGCTTCTCCAGGGCCTCGACCACCTCGTCGATGCCCTCGCCCCGGGCGGCCACGGTCTTCACGATCGGCGGCCGCCAGTCCCCCGCACCGCGCGACTCCCCCAGCCCGAGCATGTGGTTGAGCTCGCGCGCGGTCGCGTCCGCACCGTCCCGGTCGGCCTTGTTGACCACGAAGACGTCGCCGATCTCCAGGATTCCGGCCTTGGCCGCCTGGATGCCGTCCCCCATGCCGGGGGCGAGCAGCACCACGGTGGTGTCGGCCTGGGCGGCCACCTCCACCTCGGACTGGCCGACCCCGACGGTCTCCACCAGGATCACCTCGCAGCCGGCCCCGTCCAGCACCCGCAGGGCCTGCGGCGCCGTCCAGGACAGCCCGCCGAGGTGCCCCCGGGTGGCCATCGAGCGGATGAACACCTCCGGGTCGGTGGCGTGCTCCTGCATCCGGACCCGGTCACCGAGCAGCGCCCCGCCGGAGAACGGCGAGGACGGGTCGACCGCCAGCACGCCGACCCGCTTGCCGAGCCGCCGGTAGGCGGAGACCAGCGCGGAGGTCGAGGTCGACTTGCCGACACCGGGCGACCCGGTCAGCCCGACCGTGTACGCCTGCCCGGTGTACGGGGCCAACGCGGCCATCGCCTCCCGCAGTTGCGGGGCGGCGTTCTCCACCAGCGAGATCAGCCGCGCCACGGCGCGCGGGCGCCCCTCCCGGGCCTGCTCGACCAGCGTGGGGACGTCGATCATGCGCGTTGCTCCTCGGTCTCGCTAAGGACAGAGCCGCCGGACGGTGTCGTCCGGCGGCCCCGACAGTACGTCAGCCGGTCAGGCCTTCGGCACCCGGACGATCAGTGCGTCGCCCTGACCGCCACCGCCGCAGAGCGCGGCCGCGCCGACCCCGCCGCCACGGCGCTGGAGCTCCAGTGCCAGGGTCAGCACCACGCGGGCGCCGGACATCCCGATCGGGTGGCCGAGCGCGATCGCGCCGCCGTTCACGTTGACCTTGTCCTCGGTGACGCCGAGGTCCTTCATCGACTGGTGCGAGACGGCCGCGAAGGCCTCGTTGATCTCGATCAGGTCGAGGTCCTCGACGCCGATGCCCTCCTTGGAGAGGGCGTGCTTGATGGCGTTGGACGGCTGCGACTGGAGCGAGTTGTCCGGGCCCGCGACGTTGCCGTGCGCGCCGATCTCGGCGATCCAGCTCAGGCCCAGCTCCTCGGCCTTGGCCTTGCTCATCACGATCACCGCGGCGGCGCCGTCGGAGATCTGCGAGGCGGTGCCGGCCGTGATGGTGCCGTCCTTGGCGAAGGCCGGGCGCAGCTTGGCCAGCGTCTCCACCGTGGTCTCGGCGCGGATGCCCTCGTCCTGGCTGAAGACGACCGGGTCGCCCTTGCGCTGCGGGATCTCGACCGGGACGATCTCGGCGTCGAAGACACCGTTCTTCTGCGCGGCGGCGGCGCGCTGGTGCGAGAGCGCGGCCAGCTGGTCCTGGACCTCGCGGCCGATGCCGAGGCGGGTGTTGTGGGTCTCGGTCGACTGGCCCATCGGGATGCCCTCGTAGGCGTCCGTCAGACCGTCGTGGGCCATCGAGTCGAGCATCTCGATCGCGCCGTACTTGAAGCCCTCGCGGGACTTCGGCAGCAGGTGCGGGGCGTTGGTCATCGACTCCTGGCCGCCCGCGACCACGATGTCGAACTCGCCCGCGCGGATCAGCTGGTCGGCCAGCGCGATCGCGTCCAGACCGGAGAGGCAGACCTTGTTGATGGTCAGCGCCGGGACGTTCATCGGGATGCCGGCCTTGACCGCGGCCTGGCGGGCGGGGATCTGGCCGGCGCCGGCCTGGAGCACCTGGCCCATGATCACGTACTGGATCTGATCGGGGGTCAGACCGGCCCGCTCGACCGCGGCCTTGATCGCGAAGCCGCCGAGTTCGGCACCGGAGAATCCCTTGAGCGAGCCGAGCAGCCGGCCCATCGGGGTTCGGGCACCAGCGACGATCACTGAAGTAGTCATGAGACGAGCCCCTTCGCGCGTCAAGGCCATGAGGGTGTGGGGACGCGGCTCAATGTACTGACCCGTAACCCGTGCGTCACCGGAGCCGAGGTGTGATCAGCGGCACGTGTCACTGCCTGGTCAACACCGTGTCAGCGCAGCTTGGGTGAATTGTGAGCAGGCTCGCACGCGGCATGCTGGCGCTGCCTCAACTCCGTGCGCTGCACTGGTACCCACCCTTCAAACCCCTCACTCCTCCCGGAGGCCAGCCGTGCTGACCCGCATCGACCACATCGGGATCGCCTGCTTCGACCTGGACAAGACCGTCGAGTTCTACCGCGCCACGTACGGCTTCGAGGTCTTCCACAGCGAGGTGAACGAGGAGCAGGGCGTCCGCGAGGCGATGCTGAAGATCAACGACACCGGCGACGGCGGCGCCTCCTACCTCCAGCTGCTGGAGCCGACCCGGGAGGACTCCACGGTCGCCAAGTGGCTGGCGAAGAACGGCGAGGGCGTGCACCACATCGCCTTCGGCACCGCGGACGTGGACGGCGACGCGGCCGACATCAAGGCCAAGGGCGTCCGGGTGCTGTACGAGGAGCCCCGGATCGGCTCGATGGGCTCCCGGATCACCTTCCTGCACCCGAAGGACTGCGGCGGCGTGCTGACCGAGCTGGTCACCTCGGCGACCACCGGGCACTGACGCCACGGGCGGGGCTGTGAGCCCCGCCCCAAGCGGGGCTCAGGCCCCGGGCCCCGCCCACGACCCGTCGGTAACCTTGGAAAACCCCCACTCGCCCATTCCCCTGCGGGCCGCGCACACTACAATGCCGAAGTGCGCGAAGCTCCGGGGAGGACCGGTCCGGCGGGCACGGCCGGTGGCGGGGACAGCAAGGGCTGATCCCGGCACAAGGGGAGTCCACCAACCGGGCGCGGCTGTAGAGCTGCGGTCCGGATCTGTCACCATTCTCCACAGGCAAGAGTTCGCTCAGGAGTCCACCCGGACGGCGGAGCGCGATTTCGTCGCGCGCCGGTGACCGACGGCTCCGACCGTGGCACCCGCCACGGCTGCAAGGACCAGCTGATCCGGCCCCACGGTGGGGTTACCGGCCGGCCGGGTCGAGGACGCGACCAGGAGATGGATGGGACCGCGGAGTGCGGGGCAACGACCGCTACGAGGCTGACGATCACCTCTCCCAGTTCGAGGCCGAGATGGATCGGACTCGCAAGGAGCGGGACAAGACCGTCCAGCATGCCGAGGACCTCGCCTACCAGGTGGAGGTGCTCCGGGCCAAGCTGCACGAATCCCGTCGGCAGCTCGCCCAGCCGCGTGCCTTCGACTCCGTCTCCGGGCAGGCCGAGCAGCTCCTGCACAACGCCGAGATGCAGGCCCAGCAACTCCGCGCGGACGCCGAGCGCCAGCTCCGCGAGTCGCAGGCGGCCACCCAGCGCCTGATGGCCGAGGCCGCCGAGCGCACCGCCCGGCTGGAGGCCGAGCTCGCCGCTCGCCGGCGCCAGCTGGACGACGAGCTGACCGAGCTCCGCCGCAGCGCCGAACGGCACGTCAACGAGAACGTCTCCTGGGCCGAGCAGACCAGGGCCGGGACGGAGCAGGAGTCCCAGCGACTGCTCCAAGAGGCCCGCGCCGAGGCCGAGCGGATGGTCACCGCCGCCCGCGCCGAGGCCGCCGCACTGGCCGACCACGCCCGCGCGCAGACCGCCGCCGACGTGGACGCCGCCCGGGGCGAGGCGCAGGCCGCCGTGGAAGCCGCGCTGGTCCGCGCGCAGAACGACGCCGAGCGGCTGCTCAGGGCCGCCTCCGAGCAGGCCCAGCAGGCCAACGCGCAGGCCGAGGCGGTCACCGGCGAGGCCCAGCAGCAGCTGGCCGGCGCGCAGGCCGCCGCCGACCAGCAGCTCGCGGTGGCCCGGGCCGAGATCACCCAGCTCAAGCAGCAGGCCGCCGAGGACCAGCAGCGCGCCACCGAGGCACTGGACCAGGCCCAGGCGGAGATAGAGCGGCTGCGTACCGAGGCGCTGGCCGAGGCCGAGCGGGCCCGGCAGGAGGCCGCCGAGCTGCGCGCCCGCGCCGAGGCCGCCGCCGAGCAGCTGCAGATCGAGGCGGAGGCCGCGGTGCAGCGGCTGGTCGCCGACGGCGAGGCGGCCAGCGACCAGCGTTCGCAGACCGCCAAGGCCGAGATCGCCCGGATGGTGGCCACCGCCACCAAGGAGACCGACCGGATCAAGGCCGACGCCGCCAACGCCAAGGCCGAGGCGGAGGCCGCCAGGGCCGCCGCCGCCGAGGAGAGCGAGCGGCTGCGCGGCGCGGCCGAGAGCGTCGCGGCCCAGCTGCGGGCCGAGGCCGAGGCGACCATCGCCGCGCTGCGGGCCGAGGCCGAGCAGGAGATCGCCGCACTGCGCGCCGAGGCACAGGCCGCCGCCGAGCAGCTGGCCGCCGAGGCCCGGGAGGCCGGTCGGGCCGAGGGGGCCAAGGACGCCACCGTGCACCTGGTCAAGGCTGCCAAGCAGGCCGACGAGGCGGTGACCCGGGCCAGGGCCGAGGCCGAGGCCACCGTGACGGCGGCCGGCACCGAGGCGGAGCGGCTGCTGGCCGAGGCGGACGCCGAGGCCGGGCAGCTGCGCGAGCAGGCCAGGGCCGCGATGGAGCAGGCCCAGAACGCCGCGCTGGACGATGCTGCCGCACTCCGCGAGCAGATCCGCCAGGCCCACGACGAGGCCGCCCAACTCCGGTCCGAGGCCGAGGAGTTGCGCACCCGGGCGGCCGCCGAGGCGGAGCGGGTGGAGAACGAGGCCCGGCGGCAGGCGGTGCTCCGGATCGAGGAGTCCGCGAAGACCGCCGAGGAGCTGCTCACCAAGGCCAAGACCGACGCGGACGAGCTGCGCGCGGGTGCGGCCGCCGAGGTGGAGCGGCTGCGCGAGCAGACCGAGGCGCAGGCCGTGGAGACCCAGGGCCGGGCCGAGCAGACGCTCGCCAGGGCCAGGGCCGAGGCCGAGAAGCTGGTCGCCGGAGCCGAGCAGCAGGGCCAGGACGCGATCACCTCGGCGAAGGCCGCCGCCGCCGAGAACCGGGGCGCCGCCGAGCGGGAGACCGCCGAACTGCGCCGCGAGGCAACCGAGTTCGACCGGCGGGTGCGGGCCGAGGCGCAGGCCGCCGCCGAGCAGCTGGCCGCCGAGGCCCGGGAGACCGCCGGGGCGGCCCGCGCCGAGGCCGCCGAGTGGGCCGACAACCACCGTGCCGGAGCCGAGAGTTGGGCCCTCCAGCAGCGTGGCGAGGCAGAGGCCGACGCCAACGCCCTGCGCGAGGAGAGCCGCCGCGAGCGGGCCGAGGCGAGTGCCGCCTTGGAGCGCGAGCAGCGCGAGACCGCCGAACTGCTGACCGCCGCCCGGGCCGAGCGGGCCGAGGCCGGCACCGCCGCCGCCGAACTGCGCGCCACCGCCGAGCGGGAGACCGCCGAGCTGCGCGCCGCCGCCGAGGCCGCGAGCACCGAGCTGACCGAGCGGACCGCCGCCGAGACCGCCGAACTCCGGGCCACCGCCGAGGCCGAGACCACCGCGCTGCGCGCCCTGGTCGCCGCCGAGACCACCGAGCTGACCGAGCGGACGGCCGCCGAGACGGCCGAGCTGCGCGCCGCCGCCGAGGCCGAGGCCGGTGAGCTACGGGCCGAGGGCGCCCGGGAGCTGGCCGAGGCGCAGGAGCGGGCCGCCACCGCCGTCACCGAGGTCGGTGAGCTGCGGGCCGAGGCCACCGCCGAGATCGCCGAGCTCCGGTCCAAGGCCGAGCGCAAGGCGGCCGAGCTGGTCTCCGCCGCCGAGGACGAGGCCGCCGAGACCCGGCAGTCGGTGGCCGGTCTGTACGAGACCGCCTCCCAGCAGATCGCCGAACTCCGCGCCACCGCCGAGCGGGAGAGCACCGAGACCCGCGAGCTGGCGGAGCTGGAAGCGGCCGAACTGCGCGAGATCGCCGACCGGGAGACCGCCGAGCTGCGCGCCGCCGCCGAGGCCGAGGCCACCGCGCTGCACGAGCGGACCGCCGCCGAGCTGACCGCCGACCGGGAGCAGACCGCCGCCGAGATCGGGCAGCAGCGGGCCGAGGCGCAGGCGTACGACCAGCGGCTGCGGGCCGAGGCGGAGACCGAGCGGGCGGACGCGCTGGGCTTCGCCGAGCAGTGCCGCGCGGAGGCCGAGGCGCAGGCCCGGCAGACCACCCACGAGGCGGACGAGCGGGCTGCGGCCGCCGTCGCCGAGGCGGAGGACTTCGCCGCCGCGCTGCGGGCCGAGGCCGAGGAGTACGCGCTGGCCACCCGCACCCTGGCGGAGGACTACGAGAGCGCCACCCGAAACCGGGCCGACGCGTACGACCGGGAGACCAGGGAGGCCGCCGAGCAGTTCGACCGGGCCACCCGGGAGCAGGCCAAGTCGGTGCTGGAGCGGGCGTTCGCGGACGCCGAGTCGCTGGGCGAGGACGCCCAGGCCACCGCGCTGGCCACCACCGCCGCCGCCGAGGAGCAGGCCGACGCGATGGTGGCGGCCGCCCGCAAGGAGGCCGAGCGGCTCACCGCCGCCGGCGAGGCGGCCGGGCAGGGCGAGGTCGAGCGGGCGAGGACGGACGCCGACGCGCTGCTCTCCGAGGCCCGCCGGGACGCCACCGCGGTCCGCGAGCGGGCGGAGGAGCTGCGCGAGCGCACCGACGCCGAGATCGAGGCGCTGCACGAGCGGGCCCGCAAGGAGAACGCGCAGGCCATGAAGTCGGCCGGCGAGCGGGTGGACACCCTGGTGACGGCGGCTCAGGAGCAGCTCACCGAGGCCGAGGAGCAGTCCGCCAAGGCGGTCGCCGACGCCGAGGCGAAGGCGGCGAAGCTGGTCTCCGACGCCGAGGAGAAGGCCGCCGAGCTCACCTCGGAGGCCTCGGCGGAGGCCGGCAAGGTCCGGATCTCCGCGGTCCGCAAGGCCGAGGGCCTGCTCAAGGAGGCGGACCAGAAGCTCGCCGACTCCACGGCGCGCGCCGACAAGCTGCGCACCGAGGCGGAGGAGCGGCTGAAGTCCGCTCAGGAGGAGGCCGAGCAGCAGCTCGAGGCCGCCTCCGAGCAGGCCGAGAAACGACTGCGCCGGGCCGACGAGGGAGCGGAGGAGCAGCTCTCGCTGGCGGCCGAGGAGGCCGAGCGACTGCTGTCCGAGGCACGGGCCGAGGCGCAGCGCGTGACCGACGAGGGTCGCCGGGAGTTGGACGAGCTGGTGCGCAGGCGCAAGGACATCAACACCGAGATCTCTCGGGTCCAGGACGTGCTCTCCGCGCTGGAGGCCTTTGAGGCACCGTCACCGGTCGCGCAGGGCAACGGGGGAAGCAGTGGCAAGAAGGACGGGGCGTCGAAGGCCGGTGCCGGAGTGGGCGCTCCTCGTTCGGGTGGCAATCGCTCCGGTGGCGCACCACCCGATTGAGCGGACATTGTCCGTGAAGCAACGGCGTTTCGCCTTCGACACTCCGATAACGTGTCAGGATTCCCTCAACCACCTCAGCGGTTAACGACAGGAAGCCCAGAACCCCATGAGCGACAGTCACTCCCCTCACGGCTTCGACCTGGTGCGCCGTGGGTACGAGCGCGCCCAGGTCGACGAGCGGATCACCAAGCTGGTGGCCGACCGCGACTCCGCGCTGACCAGGATCGGCGCGCTGGAGAAGCGCATCGAGGAGCTCCACCTGGAGACCCAGAGCGCCCAGGCCGCGGTCAGCGATGCCGAGCCGTCGTACGCCGGGCTCGGTGCCCGGGTCGAGAAGATCCTCCGCCTCGCCGAGGAGGAGGCGAAGGACCTGCGCGACGAGGCGCACCGCGCCGCCGAGCAGCACCGCGAGCTGGCCGAGGCCGCCGCGCAGCAGGTCCGTACCGAGGCGGAGAACTACGCCAAGGACCGCAAGGCCAAGGCCGAGGACGAGGGTCTGCGGATCGTCGACAAGGCCAAGAGCGACAGCGCCCAGCTGCGCGCCGAGGCCAACAAGGACGCGCAGAACAAGCGCGAGGAGGCGGACGCCCTCTTCGAGGAGACCCGCACCAAGGCCGCCCAGGCCGCGCTGGAGTTCGAGACCAACCTGGCCAAGCGCCGCGAGCAGTCCGAGCGTGACCTGGCGGCCCGTCAGGCCAAGGCCGAGAAGCGTCTGGCCGAGATCGAGCACCGGGCCGAGCAGCTCCGCCTGGAGGCCGAGAAGCTCCGTACCGACGCCGAGCGCCGCGCCCGCCAGACGGTGGAGACGGCCCAGCGCCAGTCCGAGGACATCGTGGCCGACGCGAACGCCAAGGCCGACCGGATCCGCAGCGAGTCCGAGCGCGAGCTGGCGGCGCTCACCAACCGCCGCGACTCGATCAACGCCCAGCTCACCAACGTGCGCGAGATGCTCGCCACGCTGACCGGCGCGGCCGTGGCCGCCGCCACCCTGCCGGCCGACGACGCCCTCGGCGTGCCCGCCCAGCAGTCCCGCTGACGCCTGATCGGCCGGGCCCGCACCTCTTCGGAGGTGCGGGCCCGTTCGCGTTCCCCCGGGGCATTTCATCCGACGGCCGTACGCGGTTCAGCCCGAATCCGTCCGCCGCTGGGACGCCTGCCCGAGGCTGACCGGTCAGGCGGCTCGCCCGCTGACCCAGGGCCGCCGCTCCCCCGGGCCCGGCCGGCGGCATCGCGGGAGGGACCGTCACCCTGACCGCGCCGACCGGACACCAGGTGGCCACGGGCCCGGGGGAACGGCCTCCGGAGACTGTCTCAAGGCTCTAGCACCGGCGCAGCAGCGCCCGGACCACCGCGGTGAAGCTCTCCGGGGCCTCCAGCGAACTCAGGTGACCGACGCCGGGGATGACGGTCAGTTCGGCGTCCGGGAGGGTCTCGGCCATCACCCTGGCCTCCGCCAGCGGGGTGAGCGCGTCGTGCTCGCCGACCACCACGGCGGCCGGTACCGACAGGGCGGCCAGGGTGGGCAGCGAGTCGGGCCGGGCGGCCATCGCCCGCTGCGCCCAGGCCACCGCCTGCGGGGACGCCTCGGCGATCATCGCCCGTACCCGGTCGGCCAGTTCGGGGTCGACGGCCGGGCCGAGCAGGCCGTCCTCGATCTTCTCCTCCGCCAGGATCCGGACGCTGTTCCTGGCCAGCACCGCACCGGCGATCCGCTCCCGGTTGGCCCGGGCGGCGTCGCCGTCCGCGACCGCCTTGGTGTCGGCCAGCAGCAGCCCGGAGATCCGCTCGGCGTGCCGGCGGGCGAAGGCCATCGCCACGTACCCGCCCATCGACAGGCCGCCGATCACCGCCCGCTCGATCTCCAACTCGTCCAGCACCGCCGCGATGTCGTCCGCGACCAGGTCGAGCGAGGGCGCCCCCTCGGCCGGGGCCGAGCCGCCGAAGCCGCGCTGGTCCGGTGTGATCACCAGGGCGACGTCCGCGAGCGAGTCGGTCTGGGCCTGCCACATCCGGGCGGCCAGCGGGAAGGCGTGCAGCAGCACCAGTGGCGTACCTGTGCCGTGCGCGGTGAAGGCGGGGAGAGTCATGACACCACCGTAGAGCGGCTCGCCGATCGGCCGGGGCAGCGCGCTGGCCTGTCCGAATTGTCATAGCCTGACGGGGAGTAAGGAGCGCAGATGATCGAGCTGCACGAACTGACGAAACGTTACGGCGACACCCTCGCGGTGGACGGCCTGAGCTTCCAGGTACCGCAGGGCGTGGTGACCGGATTCCTCGGCCCGAACGGCGCGGGCAAGTCCACCACCATGCGGATGATCCTCGACCTGGACCGGCCGACCAGCGGCAAGGTCACCATCGACGGCCGGCGGTACGGGCAGCTGAACGAGCCGCTCAAGTACATCGGCGCCCTGCTGGAGGCGAAGGCCGTGCACCCCGGCCGGACCGCCTACGACCACCTGCTCTGGCTGGCGCAGAGCAACCGCATCCCGCGCAAGCGGGTGGACGAGGTGCTCGCCCTGGTCGGGCTGAGCTCGGTCGCGAAGAAGCGCTCCCGGGGCTTCTCGCTCGGCATGGGGCAGCGGCTCGGCATCGCCTCCGCACTGCTCGGCGACCCCGAGATCCTGATGTTCGACGAGCCGGTGAACGGGCTCGACCCCGAAGGCATCCTGTGGATCCGCAACCTGATGAAGGGTCTGGCCTCCGAGGGCCGCACGGTCTTCGTCTCCTCGCACCTGATGAGCGAGATGGCACTGACCGCCGACCACCTGGTGGTGATCGGCCAGGGCAAGCTGCTGGCCGACCTCTCGATGGCGGACTTCATCAAGCAGAACTCCCGCTCGGCGGTCCGGATCCGCACCCCGCACGTGGAGCAGCTGCTCACCGCCCTGCACGGGGCCGGGCTGAACGCCGAGGCCGGCCCGGACGGCTCGTACGAGATCGAGGACGGCGACCTCGCCCACATCGGTGAGCTGGCCGCCACGCACGGGGTGACCCTGCACGAGCTGAGCCCGCAGCAGGCGTCCCTGGAGGAGGCGTTCATGCAGATGACGGCGGACTCCGTGCAGTACCACGCGGGCGACGGAACGGGACCGGTGCCGGGCCAGGACGCGGCAGGTGCCTGGGGCGCCGGCTGGCAGCCCAGGGACGCGGCAGCCGCCGGAAAGGAGAGCTGAGATGGCGTCATTCCCCGCGGTCCTGCAGTCCGAGTGGACCAAGATCCGCAGCGTCCGCTCCACCGTCTGGACGCTCCTCCTCGCCTTCGTGATCACCCTGGTCGTCGGGGGGTTGGCCTCGCTGGTCACCAAGCTCAACTTCGACGAGTTCAACGAGCACGCCACCAGCACCTTCGACGCCACCGGGACGGCCTTCTCCGGCATCATGCTGGGGGAGTTGGCCATCATCGTGTTCGGGGTGCTGGCGATCGGCAACGAGTACAGCAGCGGCATGATCCGGGTCAGCCTTGCCGCAGTCCCCCAGCGGGGCACGCTGCTGCTCGGCAAGGCCGCCGTACTCGGGACGCTGGCGCTGGCGGTGTCGGTAGTCACCGCCTTCGTCACGTTCTTCGTCGGCCAGGCGCTGCTCGGCGACCACTCCACCACGATCGGCTCGCCCAACGTCCTGCGGGCGGTCTGCGGGGCGGCCCTGTACCTGACCATGCTCTGCCTGTTCTCGGCGGGCGTGACCACGATGCTGCACAACCAGACCCTCGCACTCGGCCTGCTGGTTCCGTTCTTCTTCCTGCTCTCGCCGATCCTCTCGATCGTGCCGTGGGTGAGGACGGGCGCCCGCTACTTCCCCGACTACGCGGGCTCCCGGATGATGCTGGTCTACGAGCAGACCGACCAGCCGTACGGCCCCTGGGCCGGCTTCTTCATCTGCCTGGCCTGGACGGTGGCCGCCCTCCTCGGCGGCATCCTGGTCCTGAAGAAGCGCGACGCCTGACCCCACGTACCCGCGAGGCCGGGGTTGCCCGGTCGCCGACGCCCCTGCCAGGGTGACCCGGTGACCGAGCAACCCCGGCCTCGCGTACTGATCGCCGCCGCAGCACCCGACGACCTGCTGACGCTGGAGCTGGACCGCTACCTGGCCGCCGGTCTCGACCTCACCGTGAACCTCTGGCGGCTCGCCGCAGCCACCGTCCGGCGGGGCTGGGACGGCCGGGTGGCCTTCACCGACTTCGACGGCACCGACCCGGCCGCCCTGCTCGGCGCGTACCTCGCCGACGGGCTCGGGTACGACGCGGTGAAGACCCGGGCGGCGGTGCCGATCCGGGCCGAGTTCTTCGCCGCCGGTACCGACCCGGCGCTGGCCCACCCGCTCCGGGTGGTCGGCCAGTCCGGGGCCGGGGTGAACCACATCGACACCGAGGCGGCGGCCCGGCACGGCGTACGGGTCGTCAACACCCCGGGCACCACCTCGGTGGCGGTGGCCGAGTTCGCGCTGGCCCAACTGCTGGCGCTGCTGCGCGGCCTGACGGAGCACAACACCGCCGCGCACCGGGGCGAGTGGCCGAAGGCCGTGCCACGGCCGCGACAGCTCTCCGAACTCCGGCTGGGCATCCTGGGCTTCGGGCTGATCGGTCGGGCGCTGGCGGCCCGCGCAACGGCGCTGGGGATGCCGGTGAGCGCATACAGCCGGTCGCTGACCGCCGAGGACGCCGAGCGGCTGGGCGTCCGCCGGGCCGGTTCGCCGGCCGCGCTGCTGGCCGAGGCGGACGTGCTCTCGCTGCACCTGCCGCTCACCCCGGCCAGCCGGGGCCTGCTCGGCGCCGCGGAGCTGGCCGCGATGCGGCCGGGATCGCTGCTGCTCAACACCGCGCGGGGCGGCATCGTGGACGAGGCCGCACTGGCCGCCGCGCTGCGCGACCCGGCCCATCCGCTGGCCGGGGCCGCCGTGGACACCTTCGAGCACGAGCACGCGGCCTTCGCCTCACCGCTGTTCGGCCTGCCCAACGCGCTGCTGACCCCGCACGTGGCGGGTATGACGCGGACCGCGATGGCCGACTCCGCCGTGCTCTGTGCGGACCGGATCGCCGGCGTACTGGCCTAGCCGCCGAGGCTAGTAGCGCGGAGCGCCGCGCCCGCGCTGCAGGTTGGAGGTGCGCCGTTCGCGCGCCGTCCAGCAGGCCCGGTGCCAGTGGCGCCGGTCGTCGACGCCGCCGCCGTGGGCGGGCCAGGCGACCACGTGGCCGACGCCCGGGGGGATCTCCTGGTCGCAGCCCGGACACCGGTAGTGGCGCCCGGCGGTACCCGCCACGGTCTGCACCACCCACTCCTCGCCGCCGTACTCCTCGGTGCGGCGGAGGGAGGCGCCGAGCGGGGTGCCGACGGGCTCGGTGGTGGTGGTGGCGGTCCACTTCCGCTGCTGGTTACGACGGGGCGACACGTCTGCACCTCTCGGTGGGCTCTGACTGGTCGTTCCAGGGTAAGGGCACCCGACGCAGGGTCTGAGGCACTACCACGTGAGCCGGTGGGCCTTCACGGTTTCCTCGGAGATCCACCCGATCTTCGGTCAATTGGGCCGTTCCGCGTGCCATTGGCACATGACATCGGTTACTCAACGAGGTGACAAGGCGGGGCTCGCAGACCCTGCGGCACCCGAGGAGGCCACCCGATGACCAAGACCAGTCCGCTGAACGGTAGTCAGGTCGACAGTTCACCCACTGCCCCGGCCCGCAGAACACTGCCGCTGCCGAGCATCCGGCAGCCCCCGGCCACCGACTCGATCCGGGTCGGCGCGTTCCTGCTGTCCGCCCAGTTCCCCGGCCAGAGCCATGCCGAGGCGCTCGAACGGACCGTCAGCGCCGCTGTCACGGCGGAACGTTCCGGCCTGGACTCGGTGTGGCTCGCCGAGCACCACTTCGTCCCGTACGGCGTCTGCCCGAACGCGGCGACCCTGGCGGCCCTGCTGCTCGGCCGGACCAGGCGGATCGGGGTCGGCACCGCCGTCAGCGTGCTCTCCACCACCCACCCGGTCTCGCTCGGCGAGCAGGCCGCGCTGCTGCACCTGACCTCGGGCGGACGGTTCACCCTCGGGGTCGGGCGCGGCGGCCCGTGGATCGACCTGGACGTCTTCGGCACCGGGGTGGCCGCCTACGAGGAGGGCTACACCGAGCGGCTCGACCTGCTGCTGCGCTGGCTGCGCGGCTCCCGGGTCGGCGCGGACGGACCGCAGTTCAGCTTCCCCGAGGTGGCCGTGGTGCCCCGGGCCGACAGCAGGGCCGACAGCAGGCCGGAGGTGCCCAGGCACGAGCTGGCGGGCTGGCTGGAGGGACGGTCCGGCACGCTGCACCGGTTCCCCCGGCAGCGGCCGGCCGGCGCACCCCGGGCCGAGTCGGCCGGGCCGCCGGTGGTGGTCGCCTGCACCTCGCCCGGCGGGGTCCGGTCGGCCGCCGAGCGCGGCCTGCCGATGCTGCTCGGGATGCACTCCGGCGACGAGGACAAGGTGCAGATGCTGGCCGCCTACCGGGCCGCCTGGCGGGCCTGCGGCCGGGGCGAGGAGCAGTTGGCCCGGGTCGAGCGGGAGCACCTGGCGGCCGGGGTGGTGCAGGTCGCCGACCGGACCTCGGAGGCCAGGGCCAGGCTGCTCGGCGCGATGCCGGGCTGGTTCGAGTACGGGCTCGGCGCACACCGCACGGTGGACGGCCGGGAGCGCCGGATGCGCGACCCGCGCGAGTACACCGAACTGCTCTGCGACCTGCACGCGGTGGGCACGCCCCGGCAGTGCGCGGACCGGCTGCTGGCCACCGCCGAGCGGACCGGGCTGCGGCGCTTCGCGCTGCTCGCCGAGGGGTCGGGCGAGCACGCCGCGACCATGGCCAACATCGCCCGGCTCGGCTCCGAGGTGCTCCCGCAGCTGAGCTGATCTGATCTGAGCTGCGTTGAACCGAAGCTGAGCGGACCGAAGGGCCGCCCCCGTGCCAGCGCCGGGGGCGGCCCTTCGGACTGCTCAGCAGTCGCGCAGTTCGTCCGACTGGTTGAGCAGCTGGGCCCGGACCGAGGTGAAGCGGGCGTACCGCTCCTCGGTCGAGTCGGCGGGCGCGAAGACCGCCACCCGGTGGCAGTTCTGGAACGCCAACCGGACCCCGAAGTGCCGCTGCAGCGCACCTCGGATCGCGTCGCTGGCCATCGCGCGCAGCAGCTGGCCACGGGCCTGCTCGCTGGGCGGCGGTACCTGGTTGTCGGCGAATTCGGTGCCGTCGACCTTGACCTGGGCGACCAGCGAACTGATCAGCTCCCAGGCGTACGGGAGAGAGGTGCGGACACAGTCGACGAACTCCCTCTCGTCGACCTCTCCTCTCTCGGCCTTCTCCAGCAGGGCTGGTGAGACGTCGAGCGACATGGGTTCTCCTCTCGCGGTCCACCCGGCGTGGCCGCCGGGTGGTCTTGCCGAGTCCTTGGTGCGGGTGGCGCCTTGGTGCGGGTGGTGCCGTGCCGTGAGTGGTGCCGTTCCGGTCCTGCTGCCGTGCTCTGCTCGTACTTGCCGTGAAGGTGGCGTTACGGTGCCGTGGTGATCATGGGTGTCGGCCGGGCTGACGCCGGCTCAGGGCATGCCTGATGCCCCCGCGCCCGGCTGCGGGCAGCACGAGGCGCGGCACACCGGTGCCGTGGCGGTGACGCGGGTGGAGCGACGACCGCTCACCACAGCGTGACAGCCCGGATTCAGTGCGGCTGGCGAATCCGCCGTTTTGTGTGGCAAACGCCACCTGGTCGGCCAGATTGGCCGGATACCGTCGGATCGTTCATCGAAGTTCTCCGTCCCCGTTGAGTGGAACCCGACGCCCGGACAGTCAACTGCCGTAGTGGCAAAGGCGAAGGGTGCCGACTCCATGGTTCGCCGTCTCCGCGAGTTCTTCACCCGGCTGTCGCGGTTTCGCATCAACTGGCCCCGCTGGGCTAGCGTGGTCGACCATGCGTCTTGTCATTGCCCGTTGCTCGGTCGACTATGCCGGTCGGCTCTCCGCCCACCTGCCGTCCGCCACCCGTCTGATCCTGGTGAAGGCCGACGGCAGCGTCAGCGTTCACGCCGACGACCGCGCCTACAAGCCCTTGAACTGGATGTCGCCGCCCTGCTCGCTGAAGCAGGCCGACGGCACCTGGACGGTGACCAACAAGGCCGGCGAGAAGCTGATCATCACCCTGGAGGAGGTGCTGCACGACTCCTCGCACGAGCTCGGGGTCGACCCCGGCCTGGTGAAGGACGGCGTGGAGGCCCACCTGCAGGAGCTGCTCGCGGACCGGATGGAGGTACTGGGCGCCGGCTGGGCGCTGATCCGCCGTGAGTACCCCACCGCGATCGGCCCGGTGGACATCCTGTGCCGCGACTCGGACGGCGCCACCGTGGCGATCGAGATCAAGCGGCGCGGCGAGATCGACGGTGTCGAACAGCTCACCCGCTACCTCGAACTGCTCAACCGCGACCCACTGCTGGCCCCGGTGAAGGGCGTCTTCGCCGCGCAGGAGATCAAGCCGCAGGCCCGGGTGCTGGCCACCGACCGCGGCATCGGCTGCGTGGTGCTCGACTACGACGAGCTGCGCGGCATCGACGACGACAAGCTCAAGCTGTTCTGAGGCGGCTGCGAGACCTATCCGGTGGACTCGCTGGGTGACGGGCTCGGCGACGGGCTCGGGCTCGGCGACGGGCTCGGGGTCGGAGTGGGCGGGCTGCTGGTCTGAGCGGGCGAGGTGGGCGGCTTCGGCGTCGTCGGCTGGACCGGCGGCCGCGTGCTGGTCGAAGCGCTCGGCGAGGGGCTGGCCGAGGGCTTGCGCGAGGTGCGTGAGCTGCTCGGCGACGGGCTCGGCGAGTCCGAGGTCTCGGTGGACGGGCTCGGGACGGCGGACGGGCTCGGCGAGGCGCTGCCGGTACCGAGGTCGAGGTTCCCGGCGTAGCCGTCCTCGTTCACCGTGCCGCTGTGACCCGGGGTCTTGGAGTCGCTCCTGACCAGGCTGAAACCGACCGCCGTACCGAGCACCCCGAGCGCCAGCACGGCGGCCGAGGCCGCCAGCACCGTCCTGCGGGTGCCGCCGGTGGCGCCGGGGGTGGTGCGGAACCGGAACGGCACCTGGGCCGCGATCGCCCGGATGACGGGCCGTCGGCCGGCCGGAGCCGCCTCGATTCCCGCCACCGGACGGCCGGCCTCGGCGCGCAGCAGCTCCAGCATCCGGCGGGCGGCCGCGGTGCCGCGCGGCTGGCCCAGCGCGGCCCGCAGCGCGATCGCCGCCTCCAGCTCACCGGCGGCCTGCTGCGCCGATCCGGTGCAGAACGCCAGCACCCCCAACTCGTGGTGGAACCAGGCCTCCTCGGCCGCCGCCCCGACCGCCCTGGCGGCCTCCAGCCCGATCCGCAGTACCTGCTCCCAGGCACCCCAGCGCAGCGACAGCGCCAGGGCGGGCGCGGCGGCCGTGGCCAGCTGGAGCACCTGCTCGGGCCGGTCCGCGGCCCGGTCGGCCAGCAGTGCGCCGATCACCACCTCGGCCTCGGCGGCGATCTGCGCCGGGCTGACCGAGCTGTGCCCGACCCACCAGGAGAAGTGCTGGGCGGCGCCGTACGCGATCTCGCCGGGCGGCCAGTGCTCGGCGAGATCGTCCAGTACGCCGTCGGTGAGCCGGTGGTGGCCGCCGATCGAGACCGCCAGCCCACAGTCCGTCAGTTCGTGCAGGGCGCTCTCGCCCAGGCCGACGTCGATCAGGGCGGGCAGGTGCGGGGCGGTCGGGCACTCTCCGCCGAGTGCCAGCGCCAACCGCAGCACCGCCTGGGCCGGTTCGGTCAGTCCGGCCGCCAGCCGGGCCGCCGGGGCGGCGGTCTCGGCCACCGAGGGCAGCGGCACCGAGCGGCGCAGCTCGGTCTCCAGCACGGCCGGGTCGTCCGGCTCGTCGATCTCCTTGACCAGCCCGAAGACCCGGCTGCGGTCCTCGTGCGCGGCCACCAGGGTGTCCACCTGCGCGTCCCGCTGTCGGAGCAGCGCGGCCGCCTGGACGAAGCGCAGCGGCAGCCCCTCCGACTCGAACCAGAGGTCGACCGCCCAGGCCCGTTCGGTCTCGTCCAGCTGACGCCCGGCCAGCCGGCCGATCAGCGCCAGACAGGCGGCCCGGGACAGCCCGGCCACCGGATGGTCCTCCAGCCGCGAGCCCGGCTCCAGCAGCGGGCTGCCGGGGGCCACCGAGATCACGAAGGCGCAGTCCGGCGCGGTGGCCAGCAGCTCGTCCAGCTCGGGGCCGGACAGCTCGACGTCGTCGATCGCCACCACGGCACCCAACCGGGCCAGCAGGGCCCGCAGTTGGTACTGGTCGGGGTGGAACGGGGGCGACTGGTGGGTGGCCGCGTACAGGTCCTGCAGCAGGTCGGGGGCGGTCCGGCGGTGGCCGCTGAGCCGCACCACACCGTCCGGGGCGAGCTCGCCCGCCGCGTCGGCCACGGCGGCCAGCAGCGCACTACGGCCCGCACCGGCCTGGCCGACCAGCCGGATCGACCGGCCTTCGGCGAGCAGACCGAGCAGTTGGGCGACGTCCGCCTCGCGGTCGAGCAGCGGCAGGTCGGCCGCCGCACTGCCCAGCGCCAGCGGGCCGACGGCGGGGCTGGGGCCGAGCGCGGCCACCGTGCGGCCGCCGGGGGCCACCGAGATCCGGCGCGGCTCCGGCCGCCAGTCGTCCGGGCACGGCAGTGCCTCGGATCCGTCCGGACTGCCGACGGAGAGCAGCAGTTCACCGCTGACCAGATCCCCGGTCCGCAGTCGCAACGGCTCCTGCCCGAGCTCACCGGGTGGCTGTCCCACGATCTCGCTCCGCCCTCATTCGGCCGATTGTCTGACCGGAGACTAGAGCAGCGCGACCCCGTTGCACTATCCAGGGCCCTGACATGGACGCTCTAGGTGGTCGCGCCGAGCGGGAGGGTGCTGCCGTACGGGTCGGGAACGGCGCCCTCGACCGCCAGGATGCGGTGCAGCCGGGTGGCCACCAGCAGGCGCTGGAGCTGGGCCGGGACGCAGCGCAGCACCAGCCGGCGGCCGAGCCGGCCGGCCCGGCGGTGGGTGCCCATGATGACGCCGAGCCCGGTGGCGTCCCAGAACTCGAGGCCGGAGAGGTCGAGCACCAGGTCACCCTGGCCGCCGTCGACCGCCTGGTGCAGCAGGGCGCGGGCGTCGGCGGCGCTGCGCACGTCTAGGCGGCCCTGAATGGCCATGCCGCGGTGGTCGCCGATGATGCGCATGCTCTCCTCCTTCGCCGGTCGTGTCGGTACGGCCAGAGCCGGTCTCCCCTCCATCATCTGACGGTGGATCAGCCGGTCAGGTTGCTGGCCACCACCAGATCCGAGGCAAGTTCACTCGTCCGATGGAATAGAGGGAATATACGCAGTCGGACTCCACACGCATGCTCGATTCCCACCCAAATCACCCGTCTGCGGCGGAGTCGTGAGCAAGCTCACCCACGACCCCGCCCAGAACGGCTACTTGCCGTACGGGTAGAAGCCCTGACCGCTCTTGCGGCCCAGGTCACCTGCGGTGACCATGCGGGCCATGATCTCCGGCGCGGCGAACTTCTCGTCCTGGGTCTCGGCGTAGATGTTCCGCGCCGCGTGCAGCAGGATGTCCACGCCGGTCAGGTCGGCGGTCTGCAGCGGGCCCATCGGGTGCCCGAAGCCGAGCCGGCAGGCGGTGTCGATGTCCTCGGCGCTGGCCACGCCCGACTCGTACAGCTTGGCCGCCTCGACCACCAGCGCGGTGATCAGACGGGTGGTCACGAAGCCGGCCACGTCGCGGTTGACCACCACGACCTCCTTGCCGACACCCTCGGCGAAGGCCCGGGCGGTGGCCAGCGTGGCGTCGCTGGTCTTGTAGCCGCGGACCAGCTCGACCAGCTTCATCAGCGGCACCGGCGAGAAGAAGTGCACGCCGACCACGGACTCGGGCCGCGCGGTGGCGGCGGCGATCCGGGTGATCGGGATGGCCGAGGTGTTGGAGGCCAGCACCGCACCGTCCTTGGCCAGCTTGTCCAGCTCGCGGAAGACCGCTTCCTTGACCTCGAGCTGCTCGAAGACCGCCTCGACCACGATGTCCGCGGTGGCGACCGCGCCCAGGTCGGTGGTGGTGGTGATCCGCCCGAGCGCCGCCTCGGCCTGGTCGGCCGTCAGCTTGCCCTTGGACACGAACTTCTCGTACGACGCGCGGATGCCGTCCATCCCGCGCTGCAGCGCGGCGTCGGTGACGTCCCGCAGCACCACCTGGTGCCCGGCCTGCGCGGAGACCTGCGCGATGCCCGCGCCCATCAGCCCTGCGCCGATCACGGCGATCTGCTGGCTGGATACGTTGCTCATGGCTACCCCTAAGCTCCTGAAGGCGGCTCAGGGCAGGGATCACCCACCGGAGCCGCGCCGCTCACGCGCCGGACTCTAGTGCCAGCAGCGCCCCTGTGGTGCGAATGACGGGTGTGACGCTCCTGACGTGCTCACCGGGCCACCAGCCCCAAGTCCTGCGCCAGGATCGCCGCCTGGACCCGACTGCGCAGCTCCAGTTTGGCCAGGATCCGGCTGACATGGGTCTTGGTGGTCGCCTCCGCCATCTCCAGCCGCTCGGCGATCTCCCCGTTCGACAGCCCGCCCCCGAGGCAGGCCAGCACCTCCCGTTCGCGCGGGGTCAGCGCCTCCACCGCCGCCCGGGCCTTCGGCTGGTCCGGGCGGCCCGGCCGGGCGAAGGTGCCGATCAGACGGCGGGTCACCGAGGGCGCCAGTATCCCGTCGCCCCGGGCCACCGTGTGGATGCCCTCGATCAGCGCGTCCGCCTCCAGGTCCTTGAGCAGGAAGCCCGCCGCCCCGGCCCGCAACGCCCCGTAGACGTACTCGTCCAGGTCGAAGGTGGTCAGCATCAGTACCTGCCCGGCGCCCGCCTCGACCACCTGCCGGGTCGCCGCCACCCCGTCCAGCCGGGGCATCTGAACGTCCATCAGCACCACGTCGGGCCGCAGCTCCAGCGCCAGCCGGACGGCCTGTTCACCGTCGGCCGCCTCCCCGACCACCTCCAGCCCCGGGTCGGAGCGCAGGATCAGCACCAGCGCGGCCCGTACCGCCGCCTGGTCCTCGGCCACCACTACCCGGATCACGATGTCTCCTTCGTCCTCGGCTCGCGCGGCAGCATCGCACGGACCCGCCAGCAGTCCTCCTCAGGACCGGCCGTGAAGCTGCCCCCGAGCAGCCCGGCCCGCTCCGCCATCCCGACCAGCCCCGCCCTGGCACCGGGCAGCGACCGCCCCTCCCCCGGCCGGTACGGACTGTCCACCGCGATCGCCAACTCCTGCCCCCCGTAGGCCAGCCCGACCTGCACGGCGCCCGGGGCGGCGTGCTTGAGCGCGTTGGTCAGCGACTCCTGGACGATCCGGTACGCCGCCAGCTCGACCGGCGCGGACAGCTCGCCGCGCTCCCCCTGCTCGGTGAGCCCGAAGGTCAGCCCGGCGGCCCGCCCGCTCTCCGACGCCTTGGCCAGCAGGCTGTCCAGCGCGTCCAGCCGGGGTGCCGCGAAGCTCTCCTCGTCACCGGCCCTGAGCAGCCCGATCATCCGCCGCATCTCGGCCAGCCCCTGCACACTGTTCTCCCGGATCACCGCCATCGCGGCCAGCAGCGGGTCGTCCGGGTCCCGGTTCTGCCGCCGGGCCAGCGACTGCGCGCCGGTGGCGTGGATGGCGATCGCGGACAGGTGGTTGGCCACCACGTCGTGCAGCTCCCTGGCCATCCTGGCCCGTTCCGCGACCACCGCGCCGCGCCGGTCGAACTCGGCCAGCAGCGCCGTCTGCTGGGCCCGCAGCCGCTCGGTCTCCGCCTCGTCCCGGTGCTTGCGGACCAGGTCGGCGGTCCACACCGGGCCGAGGAAGATCAGCGCGCAGAGCACCGCCACCAGCAGACCGCTGGAGACCGAGCCGTAGAGGATCGCCAGGCTGGAGAGCAGCACCGTGCAGCCGATCCCGGTCAGGTGCAGCACCTGCGACATCCTGGCGCTGCCGTACAGCACCGCCGCGTACAGCAGGTCGGTGTACATCAGCATGGAGGCGACCAGCGAGCCGGCGAACACCGTACCGATGAAGACCAGCCCGCCCAGCGACGCCGTCCAGACCGGGTGGGTCCGGCGGAACAGCTCCAGCACCGCCGTGGCCAGCAGCGGCAGGGCCACCACCCAGCCGGGGATGTCGTCGGAGCGGTCGTAGGCACCGAACGCGATCAGCAGCAGACCACCGAGCAGCCCGAAGGCCGCGATCGCCCGGTCCTCCTGGCGCGGGGTGAGGTCGAAGGGGAGCACCACCCCATCTCACCACTGCGGGTGCCCCGGCCGGACGAGCCGTACGGAGGAGGGGACTACATCGAAGGATGCACCGCCGGTTCGGCAGTGCCGACGACGCCGGGGACCGCACGGCGCGAAAGGCTGGAAGCCGTCCCCGAGGAGGAGAAATCCCATGATCGTCACACTCGTGGTGGCCGGCGAGATCGGTTTCTGGGTCGTCCTCGCCCTCGCCCTGGCCGCCCGCTACCTGCTCAGGTGGCGCACCGTCAGCACCGCGCTGCTGCTCGGCCTGCCCCTGATCGACCTGGTGATCCTGCTGCTCACCGTGCTCGACCTGCGGCACGGCACGGTGGCGAGCTGGACGCACGGCCTGGCCGCCGCCTACGTGGGCTTCTCGGTCGCCTACGGGCACTACCTGGTGACCTGGGCCGACGCCCGCGTCCAGCACCGTTTCGCGGGCGGCCCCGAGCCGGTCGCCGCCCCGAAGTACGGCTCCGCCCGGGCCGTCCACGAATGGAAGATCTTCGCCCGCACCACGCTCGCGGCGGCGATCACCCTGACCCTGATCGCCGCCATGACCTGGCTGGTCGACGACCCGGCGCGGACCGGGGCGCTCGACTTCTGGTACCGACGGATGGGCTGGGTGCTCGCGATCAGCCTGGTGATCGCGGGCAGCTACACGGTCTTCCCGAAGAAGGCCCCGGGCGGCCGCTGACCGTCCGTCAGCGGTTCTCGCCCGGGACCCAGAGGACGTCGCCGCGCTCCTTGTTGGCCGCCCTGGCCAGGATGAAGAGCAGGTCGGAGAGGCGGTTGAGGTACTTGGCGGTGAGCGGGTTGACGCTGTCGCCGTGCTCCTCGATCGCCGCCCAGGTGGCCCGCTCGGCTCGCCGGACCACGGTGCAGGCCAGGTGCAGGTGGGCGGCGCCGGGGGTGCCGCCCGGGAGGATGAAGCTGCGCAGCTTCTCCAGCTGCTCCAGGTAGTGGTCGCAGTCGGTCTCCAGGCGGTCCACGTAGGACTGGAGCACCCGCAGCGGCGGGTACTTCGGGTCCTCGACCACCGGGGTGGCCAGGTCCGCGCCGACGTCGAACAGGTCGTTCTGGACCCGGACCAGCACCGTGGCGATGTCCTCGTCCAGCGCACCGACGGCCAGCGCCACGCCGATCGCGGCGTTGGCCTCGTTGGTGTCGGCGTAGGCGACCAGCCGGGGGTCGGTCTTGGTCGTCCGGCTCATGTCACCGAGCGCGGTGGTGCCGTCATCGCCGGTACGGGTGTAGATGCGCGTGAGATTGACCATGCGCGGCAGCCTAACGGCACGGTCAGCACGCGTTAATGCTCCTGGTGCATGATGCAGAGCACGTTGCCCTCGCAGTCCTTGAACCACGCGGCAGCACCGTCAGGCCACTCGGCCACGCCGTCGGTGGTCTTCATACCGGGCATGTCGTAGTCCTCGAACACCACGCCGTTCGAACGGAGCTGCGCCATCTCGGCCTTGAGGTCGGCGACCTCGAAGTCCATCTGGGTGTGGCCGGCCCGCTCGCTGACCTGGGTCGTGTAGAGGCCGAACTTGCCGCCGGCCGTCTCGTACATGACGCCGGACTCGGACTCTACGACCGGGTCCATACCGAGCTTGTCGTGGTACCAGCGCTTGGCCCGGTCCATGTCGGCGACCGGCAGGGTGGTGTGGGTGGCAATCGCTTCGGCCAACATCATTGGCCTCCTTCTCGGAGCGGTCCCCCCGGAGGTGTGGTCCCCCTCAGACCAGTGTGGCGCGCTCAGGCGACGTTCACTCGCTGGCCGGGCGGGGCGGCTTCGAGCCAGGCCAGGAAGCCGGTCAACGCGTCGTCGCTCATGGCCAGTTCGAGCGGGACGCCGTTGTGCAGGCAGCGCAGCACGACCGAGCCGGAGAGCAGGGCGAGCTCCTCCTGGCCCTCGGGGTAGCGGCGGCCGAGCACCTCGATCTCCCGGCGCGGCAGCACCTTGCGCGGGCGCGGGGCGTAGGAGAAGACCCGGAACCACTCGATCGAGTCACCGCTGTAGCGGCCGATACCAAAAACCCACCCCTTGCCGTCGGTCACCGGGACCGGGGCGGAGGTGGGCTCACCGTTGCTGTCGAGATCGGGCTGCGTGGAGGCGTCGGCCGGCATTTTGAGCCGGTAACTGCAGTCGAAGGTGCCGCCTACTCGCTGGATCACCCGGCGGCGTACCGCGAAGACCACCAAACCCAGCACGCAGAGCGCCACGACCGCCGCGCACACCACAAGGGCGAGGACCATGCTCACCGACCTCCTCGCTACCCGCATCCCCGTTGCCGGTCGTATCAACGACGGCGGCACTGTCCTACCAACTGATACGACAGTCCCGGGGTCACGCTCTCGCGTCCCCGGGACCGTCGGTTTAGACCCTCCGGTAGTCGGGGGGTCTTAACCAGCCCACTAGGGGCTGACGTGCGTTGTTCAGGCGGCCTTGCGATGGCCGACCGCGAGCAGGCGGACCTCGGCGCGACGCTCGGCGTGCGCGTCGAGGTCGCTCTTGGCGGTCTCCAGCGCACGCTCCGCGCGGGCGACGTCGATCTCGTCCGCCAGCTCGGCGATCTCCGCGAGCAGAGAAAGCTTGTTGTCGGCGAAGGAGATGAAGCCACCGTGCACGGCGGCGACGACGGTGCCACCGTCGGTGGTGCGGATGGTGACCGGACCGGTCTCCAGCACGCTCAGCACCGGGGTGTGACCCGGCATGATGCCGGTGTCACCGGAGGCCGTACGGGCGACAACGATGGTGGCCGCACCGGACCACACCTTGCGGTCGGCTGCGACCAGCTCGACGTGCAGCTCAGCCAACGTGGGCTCCTAGGCTCTTGCGACCGCCGAATGCCTCGGCGATTGCGGTAAGAATAACGGGCCCGCGCCCCCGGCATGAAACCAAGGACACGGAGATGACCGGGATCACAACGAATCCCCCGGTCTAGCCGTGAGGGGCGGCCCCCAGGGACGGGGACCACCCCTCACGGTCAGTCATGCGGTCGGGCGGGCCGGAACTACTTCTTGGCCAGCTCGGCGGCGTTGCGCTCGAGGTCCTCGATGCCACCGCACATGAAGAACGCCTGCTCCGGCGTCGAGTCGTACTTGCCGTCCGCGATCGCGTTGAAGGCCTCGATGGTCTCCGACAGCGGCACGGTCGAACCCTCGACACCGGTGAACTGCTTCGCCACGTAGGTGTTCTGGGAGAGGAAGCGCTCGATCCGACGTGCGCGGTGCACGGTGATCTTGTCGTCCTCGGACAGCTCGTCGATACCGAGAATCGCGATGATGTCCTGGAGGTCCTTGTACTTCTGCAGGATCCCCTTGACGCGAATCGCGGTGTCGTAGTGGTCCTGCGCGATGTAGCGCGGGTCCAGGATGCGGGACGTGGAGTCCAGCGGGTCGACGGCCGGGTAGATGCCCTTCTCGGAGATCGGACGGGAGAGAACCGTCGTCGCGTCGAGGTGGGCGAAGGTGGTGGCCGGCGCCGGGTCGGTCAGGTCGTCCGCGGGGACGTAGATCGCCTGCATCGAGGTGATCGAGTGACCGCGGGTCGAGGTGATGCGCTCCTGGAGGAGGCCCATCTCGTCGGCCAGGTTCGGCTGGTAACCCACCGCGGAGGGCATCCGGCCGAGCAGGGTCGACACCTCGGAACCGGCCTGGGTGAACCGGAAGATGTTGTCGATGAAGAGGAGCACGTCCTGCTTCTCGACGTCACGGAAGTACTCCGCCATGGTCAGCGCGGAGAGCGCGACCCGCAGACGGGTGCCCGGCGGCTCGTCCATCTGGCCGAAGACCAGCGCGGTCTTGTCCAGAACGCCCGAGTCGACCATCTCGTGGATGAGGTCGTTGCCCTCACGGGTGCGCTCGCCGACACCGGCGAAGACCGACACACCACCGAAGTTCTCGGCGACGCGGTAGATCATCTCCTGGATGAGGACGGTCTTGCCGACACCCGCGCCACCGAACAGACCGATCTTGCCACCGGTCACGTACGGGGTGAGCAGGTCGATGACCTTGATGCCGGTCTCGAACATCTCGGTCTTCGACTCGAGCTCGGAGAAGTTCGGGGCCTTGCGGTGGATGGGCCACCGGACCTCGACCTGCTTCTCGAACTCGGCCTTGTCGACGTTCAGCACCTCACCGAGGGCGTTGAAGACCTTGCCCTTGGTGATCTGGCCGACCGGGACGGAGATCGCCGAACCGGTGTCGGTGACGACCGCGCCGCGGACCAGGCCATCGGTCGGCTGCATCGAGATGCCGCGGATCAGGCCGTCGCCGAGGTGCTGCGCAACCTCGAGGGTCAGGATCTTGATGCCGGTGCCGTCGGGGTTGTCCACCTCGACGTGCAGGGCGTTGTACATGCTCGGAATCGCGTCGACGGGGAACTCCACGTCGACGACCGGGCCGATGACCCGCGCGACGCGGCCCGTCGCCGTGGTCGGCTCAACTGTGGTGGTCATTCTCATTCGCTCCCGCGGCTAGCGTCGGCGAGGGCGTTGGCACCGCCGACGATCTCGCTGATTTCCTGGGTGATCTCGGCCTGACGGGCCGAGTTGGCAAGCCGCGTGAGCGACTTGATGAGCTCTCCCGCATTGTCGGTCGCGGACTTCATCGCGCGCCGACGGGCGGCGTGCTCCGAAGCGGCCGACTGCAGCAGCGCGTTGTAGATCCGGCTCTCGACGTACCGCGGCAGCAGGGCGTCGAGGACGCCCTCGGCCGACGGCTCGAAGTCGTACAGCGGGAAGATCTCGGCCTTGGCCGGCCTGTCGTCGCTGAGCTGGACCTCGTCCAGCTTCAGCGGCAGCAGCCGGGCGTCCACGGCAGTCTGAGTCAGCATCGACTCGAACTTGGTGGACACCAGGTGGAGCTCGTCCACCCCACCGGTCTCGGCGGTGAACGCCTCGATCAGATCGGCCGCGACCATCTTCGCGTCACCGTAGGTCGGCTTGTCGGAGAAGCCCGTCCACGATCCCGCGACCTCGAGGTTGCGGAAGTTGTAGTACGAGACGCTCTTCCGGCCGACCAGGTAGGTCACCACGTCCTTGCCCTCGGCACGGAGCTTGGCGCTGAGCGCCACACCCTGCTTGATGGCGTTGGTCGAGTAACCACCGGCGAGACCACGGTCCGCCGCGATCACCAGCACCGCGGCACGCGCGGCGTTGGGGTTCTCGGTGGTCAGCGGGTGCTTGGCGTTGGACCGGGTGGCCACCGCCGTCACCGCGCGGGTGAGCTCATCGGCGTACGGAGTGGAGGCGGCCACCGCGCGCTGCGCCTTGACGATGCGCGACGCGGAGATCATCTCCATCGCCTTGGTGATCTTCTTCGTCGCGGTGACAGAGCGGATCCGGCGCTTGTAGACCCGAAGCTGTGCTCCCATGGGTCGTTACGTCCTTTCCCTCGCTACCGGACTCAGGCCTGCTCGCCGAGGAGCTTGCCGTCGGCGGTCGTGAAACCGAGCTTGAACGCCGCGATCGCCTCGGTGAGCGCGTCGATCGTGCCGTCCTCGAGCTTGCTGGTCTCGACGATGCCCGCGAGCAGGTCCTTCTTCGAGGTCCGCAGGTGGTCGAGGAACTCGCGCTCGAAGCGGCGGATGTCCGCCACCGGGACGTCGTCCAGCTTGCCCGTGGTGCCGGCCCAGATCGAGACGACCTGCTCCTCGACCGGGAACGGCTGGTACTGACCCTGCTTCAGCAGCTCGATCATGCGCGCACCGCGCTCCAGCTGAGCCTTGGAGGCCGGGTCCAGGTCGGAACCGAAGGCGGCGAACGCCTCCAGCTCACGGAACTGGGCCAGGTCCAGGCGCAGACGGCCGGCGACCGACTTCATCGCCTTGATCTGGGCCGAGCCACCGACGCGGGAGACCGAGATACCGACGTTCACGGCCGGGCGGATGCCGGCGTTGAACAGGTCGGACTCCAGGAAGATCTGGCCGTCGGTGATCGAGATGACGTTGGTCGGGATGTACGCCGACACGTCGTTGGCCTTGGTCTCGATGATCGGCAGACCGGTCATCGAGCCCGCGCCCAGCGCGTCGCCGAGCTTCGCGCAACGCTCCAGCAGACGGGAGTGCAGGTAGAAGACGTCACCCGGGTAGGCCTCGCGGCCCGGCGGACGACGGAGCAGCAGCGACACGGAGCGGTACGCCTCGGCCTGCTTCGACAGGTCGTCGAAGATGATGAGGACGTGCTTGCCGTCGTACATCCACTCCTGGCCGATGGCCGAACCGGTGTACGGGGCGAGGTACTTGAAACCGGCCGGGTCCGAGGCGGGAGCAGCCACGATGGTGGTGTACTCCAGCGCGCCGGCCTCCTCCAGGGCGCCACGGACGGACGCGATGGTGGAGCCCTTCTGGCCCACGGCGACGTAGATGCAGCGAACCTGCTTCTTCGGGTCGCCCGAGTGCCAGTTGTCGCGCTGGTTGATGATCGTGTCGATCGCCACCGCGGTCTTGCCGGTCTGGCGGTCGCCGATGATCAGCTGACGCTGGCCACGGCCGATCGGGGTCATCGCGTCGATGGCCTTGATGCCGGTCTGCATCGGCTCGTGCACCGACTTGCGGACCATGACACCCGGAGCCTGCAGCTCCAGGGCACGACGGCCGCTGGAGGCGATGTCGCCCAGGCCGTCGATCGGGTTGCCCAGCGGGTCCACGACGCGGCCGAGGTAACCCTCGCCGACCGGAACGGAGAGGACCTCGCCGGTGCGGTGCACCGTCTGACCCTCCTCGATGCCGCTGAACTCGCCGAGGACGACGACACCGATCTCGCGGGTGTCGAGGTTCAGCGCGAGGCCGAGGGTGCCGTCCTCGAACTTCAGCAGCTCGTTGGCCATGACCGAGGGAAGACCCTCGACCTTGGCAATACCGTCCATGGCCTCGGTGACCGTACCGACCTCTTCACGCGAGGCGGCGTCCGGCTGGTACGACTGGACAAAGTCGGCCAGCGCGTCCCGGATTTCCTCCGGACGGATCGTAAGCTCCGCCATCAGGCTTCCCTGCTCTCCTAGTTTGCGATCCTCGGCCCGCCATTGAGGGCCGCAAGTATTCGACTCTCGGCCGGGTCATGCGAACCGGCCGTACGATTTGCCGGCTCCGAGGAGCCGCTGTGCGACTTCCCGGCGGAGCCGGTTCCCGACCGAGGGTCGGATGGTGCTGGTGGGTCGTCAGCCTTCGAGGGCCTGGCGAGCGCCTTCGAGGCGGCTCGACACGGTGCCGTCGATGATCTCGTCACCGATCTGCACCCGGACACCACCCTGGACCGTGGGGTCCACGTCGATGTTCAGGTGCACCTGGCGGCCGTAGAGCCGGCCGAGCGCACTGCCCAGGCGGTCCTTCTGACCGTCCGACAGTGGAACGGCGGTGGTGACCAGGGCCACCACGCGACCACGCCGGGCAGCGGCGAGCTTGGAGTAGGACTCCAGGCCGTGCTCCAGGCTACGACCACGCGGGTCGGTGACCAGCGTGCTGACCAGACGGGCGGTGCCCGCGTTCACCCGGCCACCGAGCAGCTTCTTGACCAGCTCCGCCTTGGCGGCGGGACCGGCCTTCGGCTCGGTGAGGGCGCTGCGCAGCTCGTGCGAGCCGCTGACGATCCGTCCGAAACGGAACAGCTCGTCCTCGACGTCGTCCAGCTGACCGGCCTTGTCGGCCGCGATGATCTCGGCGTACGCGGCGAGTTCCTCGACCGCGTCCGCGAAGTCACGGCCACCGGACCAGCGGGACCGGACCAGGCCGGAGACCAGGTCGACGACCTCGCCGGAGACCTGACCGGCCAGCAGCGTGCCGACCAGCTGGGCCTTGTCCTGACCGGACCGCGAGGGGTCGGTCAGCACCCGGCGGAGCGAGACCTCGCGGTCCAGCAGCGCCGTCACGGCGGTGAGTTCCTGGGCGAGCTTGGCCGCGTCCACCGAGGTGTTGTCGGTCAGGCTCTCGAGGTTCTCCCGGCCGGCGGCCAGGGCCTCACGGCTGGCGCCGATCACTTGGACGCACCCTGGGCCGCAGAGGCCTTGGCCTCCAGGTCGTCCAGGAAGCGGTCGATCACGCCACTCTGCCGGGCGGAGTCCTCGAGGGACTCGCCGACGATGCGGGAGGCGAGCTGCGAGGCGAGCGAGCCGACGTCCTGACGCAGGACGGCAGTTGCCTGCTTCTTGTCGGCCTCGATCTGCGCGTGGCCGGCGGCGACGATGGACTCGCGCTGACGCTGGCCCTCCTCGCGCATCTCGGCGACCAGGGCAGCGCCCTGCTCACGAGCCTGCTCGTTGATACGAGCGGCCTCGTGACGCGCCTCGGAGAGCTCGGCACGGTACTGCTCAAGCAGGGCCTGGGCCTCGGCCTGAGCGGCTTCCGCACGCTCCATGCCGCCCTCGATCGCGTCCCGGCGGTCCGCCAGCACCTTTTCGATGCTGGGCAGGAGCTTCTTGCCGAGGATGCCGAAGACGATGAAGAAGCAGAGCAGGCCGATGACGACCTCGGGCCACTCGGGCAGGAGGGGGTTCATCTTCTCCCCCTCCTCCGCGAGGAGGAGTGCCACGGAGGCGCTCATATCTGAACCTTTCGTCGAAAGGGGCTACGACGGGTAATTACGGTGAATTACTTGCCGGTGCCGAAGACGAACGGCATGACGATGCCGATGAGGGCGAGCGCCTCGGTCAGCGCGAAGCCGATGAACATGTTGGAACGGATCAGGCCGGCAGCCTCGGGCTGACGGGCCATGGCCTGGACACCGTTGCCGAAGATCAGACCAACACCGATGCCGGGGCCGATCGCGGCGAGGCCGTAACCGACGGAGGCGATGGAACCGGTGAGCTCAGCGAGCTGTGCCATTTCAGCTTGTCCTTTTCAGGGGTGTTAACCGGCGGTGGTTGGCCACCGGCAGTACGGGGGGATCTGGCGGGTGCTACAAGCGGGTCAGTGCGCTTCTTCGAGCGCACCGGCGATGTAGCTGCTGGCCAGCATCACGAAGATGTAGGCCTGCAGGAACTGGACCAGCAGCTCGAAGGCGGTCAGCGCGAGGGTCACCACGAAGGAGACCGAGCCGTACGCCGCGCCCAGGCTCGGGCTGAGCAGGTACCAGGAGGCAATGGAGAACATCACGATCAGCAGGTGGCCGGCGAACATGTTCGCGAAGGCTCGGACCGCGAGCGTGAAGGGACGCACGAAGATGTTCGAGAAGAACTCGATCGGCACCAGGATGAACATGACCCAGCCGGGGATACCCGACGGCCAGCAGAGGTTCTTGAAGCCGCCGACGAAGCCGTGCGTCTTGAAGGTCAGGAACATGTAGGTGAACCAGACCACGGCCGCCAGGCCGGCCGGGAACGCGATCGCCGCCATCACAGGGAACTGTGCGAACGGAATGATCGACATGATGTTCATGATCCAGATGAAGAAGAACATCGTGACCAGCATCGGGACGTACTTCTCGCCCTTTTTGCCGATCGTCTCCAGCACGATGGACCGCTTGACGAAGTCGTAACCGATCTCACCGACCAGCTGGAGCTTGCCGGGGAGCAGCTTCGGCTTGGCGAACGCCGCCCAGAAGAAGGCGATCACCAGGAAAGCGCAGAGGAACGCCAGCAGCATCGGCTTGTTGAACTCGATGCTGCCGATGGTGAAGATCGGCTCGAACTCGAACTCGTTGAGGCCAGGGGCGGGGAAGCCGCAACCGGAGAACAGGTGGCATCCGGCCTCAGAGGCGAGCTGCGTTACGTCAGCACCCACCACAGACTCCTTCGTCATGACGCATGGTTACGGCAACCTCGGTGTGTCGGCGCGGCCTGGGGCCACGGTGCGGCACTGGAACTTGATGGATATCTCGCCGACCCTGCGCGGCATCGTCCGACGCCGCGGGATCCTTGAAGACTCTGTGAGCCCGGGGGGCGATCCGTCCGCTCGGCGGAGAGACCTGGCCACGTCCCGTACTCGTTCGTCGCGACGGACGATAGCAGTCCGTCAGGACGGCATAAACACCGCCCCCCTCGTGCGAGGGACAGCCGGAGCCGGTCACGGCTTGCTGTCCTTCTGGTCCGAGGAGTCGTTCTGTACGTAGTACAGCTTGGCCTTCATGCCCGCGCGGACCTGGAATCCTGTGAAGATCAGAACGCAGCCGAGCAGCGTGAAGGCGAACACTTTGGTGTCGAAGAGTGTGGTGCCTCTGAACACTGCGAGCACGATGCCCACCAGCAGGATCTGCGTGGTGTAGACCAGCAGTGCGCCGGCCATCAACATGTGCGGGTTGTTCCTGGTCAGCCGGTCGAGCGCGATCTGACCCGAGATGAAGAAAGCCAGCACCAGCAGCGTCGCAGCGAGAGCACCGATCAGGCCCTTCGTCCCCACGACCGCAGCCGAGATCGCGACGGCGACAACTCCGGCAACCGCAGTGGAGATTGCGGCGCCGCGGAACGGGATCCGGGCGTCGTGGGACGGCATGTCGGCAGCTCCGGCGGCATGTCGAGAAACGGGGGGACGGCGCTTGGGACGCGGTGATGGCACCGCACCGAGGACACCAGCCGTGGGCCCACCGCTCTGCGGCAGGACCGTCGATGGAGACCGATCAGGGACGGAAGTCCTTCACCTGTCAGGTCTTTCGGCGTGTTCTCGGTACTCGTGAACGGTATCACAAACTATTTGATGAGAGCTTTACCATGTAGGTGTGGTACCTGTCACACCGACAGCCCAACCGTGCCGCCGTACGGGTGACGACAGTTGACGACCGGTCAGCTCCGCTGCTCGCCCCTCGCACTGACCGCGGTGGCGCCGGTGCCGAGCCGGCCGAGCAGCTCCTTGTCGTCGGCCGAGAGCTCCGCCATCGCCGGCGCCCCGGCGGGTGCCGTGGTGGGTGCGGCGGCCGGAGCCGGGCTCTCCTTGCGGTAGCGCGGCGGCACGAAGGCCTGCACGACCCGGGGGGCGCGCGGGCGGAACCGGGGCATCATCAGCACCACGATGCCGAGCAGGCAGAGCCCCGCCAGCCCGAGCACCAGCGTCCGGCCCCGGCCCGGCACCGAGAAGGCCACCGTGCCGAACGCGATCAGCGCGGCCCAGAAGTACATGATCAGCACGGCCCGGCTGTGCGAGTGCCCGACCTCCAGCAGCCGGTGGTGCAGGTGCTGCTTGTCCGCCGTGAACGGGGACTTGCCCGCCCAGGTCCGGCGGACCACCGCGAGCAGCAGGTCGGCCAGCGGCAGCGCGATCACGGTGAGCGGGAGCAGCAGCGGGATGTAGATCGGCACCAACTCGTGCACCGTGGCGGTCTGCGAACCGGTCTGATCGGTGATCAGGTCCGGGTCGACCCGGCCGGTGATCGAGATCGCGGCGACCGCGAGCATCAGGCCGAGCATCATCGAACCGGAGTCGCCCATGAAGATCCGGGCCGGGTGCAGGTTGTGCGGCAGGAAGCCCAGGCACATCCCGATCAGCACCGCGCTGAACAGCACGGCGGGGGCCGCGTCGTTGATGCCGTAGCCGTACCAGAGCCGGTACGAGTAGAGGAAGAACGCCATCGCGGCGATGCAGACCATGCCGCCGGCCAGACCGTCCAGGCCGTCGATGAAGTTCACCGCGTTGACCATCACGACCACCAGGGTGACCGAGATGACCATGCCCATGGTCGGGGTGACCGAGACCGGGCCGACGCCGGGCACCGGGATCGAGATCACCGTGACGCCCTGCCAGACCATCACACCGGCGGCGATCATCTGCCCGCCGAGCTTCACCAGGGCGTCCACGCCCCACTTGTCGTCCAGCACGCCGAGCAGCCACATGATCCCGGCGCCGGCCAGCAGCGCCCGGATGTCCGCGCTCTGGATGAACAGGTTGCCCAGGTGGGTCAGCTGCGAGGCGACCATCAGACCGGCGCACAGACCGCCGAACATCGCGATCCCGCCCAGCCGGGGCGTCGGCTCCCGGTGCACGTCGCGGGCCCGGACCGGCGGCATCGCGCCGGCCACGATCGCGAACTTCCGGACCGGACCGGTCAACAGGTAGGTGACGGCCGCCGTCACGAACAGGACCAGCAGATACTCACGCACCACTGACCTCCTGCGCGACGGTCCGACCGGTGGGTACCGAAGGTACCCCCGTGATTGCCCGGGATTCGAGGTGCGTCGCCACGGAGCACACCTTATTGAGTCGGACGCGCCGCGTGTGCATCGCGGTTCGCCTTCCCGGGCAATCCGGTCCGTCAGTTTTCGCCGAGCGAGGCCGCCAGCTCCCTGACCCGGGCGCCGATCTCGGCCTGCGCACCCCCGCTGAGCAGGCGTCCGATCAGTTCACCGACCTCCGTCATCTGCTCGACGGTCATCCCCTGGGCCGCCACCGCACCTGTGCCCAAACGGATACCGGAGGTCTCGGCGGGCGGAGCCGGATCGTACGGGAGTGCGCACTTGCCGAGCATCAGTCCGGCCGCCGCGCAGCGGCGCTCGGCCTCGACACCGGTCAGGCCGAGCGCTCCGACGTCCGCCGTCACCAGCTGGGTGTCGGTGCCACCGGTCTGCGGGGGCGCGCCGGCCGCGCCGAGCGCCCCGGCCAGGGAGCGTGCACCGTCCACCGCGCGCTGGAGGTACGCAACGAACTCCGGCGTGCCCGCCTGCGCGAACGCCACCGCCTTGCCCGCCACCTCGTTCATCGCCGCCCCGCCCTGGCTGAACGGGAACACCGCCCGGTCCACCCGCCCGGCCAGCTGCTCCGAGCAGAGCAGCAGCCCGCCACGCGGCCCGCGCAGCAGCTTGTGGGTGGCCGCCACCGTGACGTCCGCGTACGGCACCGGGCTCGGCGCCAGGCCCGCCGCGACCAGCCCGGTGGTCTGCGCCGTGTCGGCGATCAGATAGGCGTCCACCTCGTCGGCGATCTCCCGGAAGGCGGCCCAGTCCAGGTGCCGGGGGTAGGAGATCCCGCCCGCGACGATCGCCTTCGGCCGGTGCAGCCTGGCCAGCTCGCGGACCTGGTCGTAGTCCAGCAGCTGGTCCTGCTCGCGCACGCCGTAGCCGACGAAGTCGAACCAGCGGCCGGAGAAGTTCGCCCGCGAGCCGCAGCTCAGGTGCCCGCCGTGCTCCAGCGACATCGCCAGCACCAGGTCACCCGGTCGCAGCAGCGCCGCGTACGCCGCCAGCATCGCCGAAGTCCCGGACCGGGGCTGGACGTTGGCGTGTTCGGCGGCGAACAGCCGCTTCGCCCGGTCGACCGCGAGCAGCTCGGCGGCATCCGCGAGGGCGCAGCCGCTGTGATGGCGGTGGCCCGGATAGCCCTCGGCGTACTTGTCCACCAGCGGGCCGCCCAGCGCGGCCAGCACCGCCGGGGTGGTGAGGTTCTCCCCCGCCAGCAGCTGCAGGCTCTCCGCTCGGCGGCCGGCCTCGGCGGCGAGCAGGTCGGCGAGTTGCGGATCCGCCTCCCGCAGCGCGGCGGGGGCGGTCCAGGAGAGCTGCACATCTTGGGTGACGG
Source organism: Kitasatospora sp. P5_F3 (assembly GCF_054049135.1). Lineage (NCBI taxonomy): Bacteria > Bacillati > Actinomycetota > Actinomycetes > Kitasatosporales > Streptomycetaceae > Kitasatospora > Kitasatospora sp. P5_F3. Next base: position 61,206 of record NZ_JBFUMY010000020.1, read on the forward strand.
TCATGGCAAAGCTCCCGGGCAGCGGACATTTCGGGCGGCATCACCCAGCGTAGGCCGGGCCTCGCCCGACGGCCCGTCAGCGCACCCACTCGGGGCTACGACTTTTGCATGCCGCCGAGCATCTACGGTCAGGGGCTCGGGGAACTGCGAGGAGATCTGGCATGCGGATCACTGCGCAAGTGCCTGACCACGTACGCACGGATCACCTTGTACGAGGCCCGCGTCGCAGTTCCCCGAGCCCCTGAGGGTGCATGTCAGCGAGAGGTACCGGTCAGCGCCGTCACGACCGGGTCGAGGGCGTCGAATATCTCCTCGCCGCAGTTGCGGAACATGCCGATCGGGGCGCCGTACGGGTCGTCCACCTCGTCGGACTCCGGGGTCGCGGCGAGCAGCCAGCCGCGCAGCGCGGCGGCGGCCCGGACCAGGGCGCGGGCCCGCTCGGTGACGTGGGCGCCGCCCCGGGGGTCGGGCAGGGTGGAGGGGTCGATCCGCCGGACCAGCCGGGTGAACTCCTTGAGCGTGAAGGTCCGCAGACCGGCCGCGTGACCCATCGAGATCACCTGCGCCCGGTGGTCGAGCGTCGCGGTGAGCACCAGGTCGGCGTCGATCACGTGCTCGTCGAGCAGCTCACGCCCGGCGAAGCCGTCGGCGCCGACGCCGTACTCGCCGAGCACGGTGGCGGCGTGCGCCTCCATCGGGGCGCCCTCGTGCCCCCAGGTGCCCGCGCTCTCCACCACGATCCGGCCGGCGAAGTCCGCCAGCCGGGTGTCCAGCTCGTGCCGGGTCAGCCGCTCCGCGATCGGCGACCGGCAGACGTTCCCGGTGCAGACGAAGAGGATGCGGAACGAGTCGAGGGGCCGCGGCGAGACCGTGACGTACCCGGGTATGCCGAGGCCGGAGGAGGCGCCGTGCAGCGAGGCCGCTGTCAACTGCCGGCCTCCAGGTCCGGTACGACCTCCCTCAGCTGCTCGGCGCTGATCGCGCCGGCCCGCAGCAGGACCGGGACCTTGCCCGTGACGTCGACGATGGACGAGGCCGTCCCGAAGTCGGCGTTGCCGCCGTCCAGGTAGACCGAGACCGAGTCGCCGAGCTGGGCGAAGGCGTCGTCGCAGGTGGACGGCGAGGGGCCGCCGGTCCGGTTGGCGCTGGAGACCGCCATCGGGCCGACGTTGTTGAGCAGTTCGAGCGCGACCGGGTGCAGCGGCATCCGGACCGCGACGGTGCCCCGGGTGTCGCCCAAGTCCCAGCGCAGCGACGGCTGGTGCTTGGCCACCAGGGTCAGCCCGCCCGGCCAGAACGCGTCCACCAGCTCCCAGGCCTGCTCGGAGAAGTCCGTGACCAGACCGTGCAGCGTGGTCGGCGAGCCGACCAGCACCGGGGAGGGCATGTTGCGGCCGCGGCCCTTGGCGTCCAGCAGGGCGCCCACCGCCTCCGGGCTGAACGCGTCCGCACCGATCCCGTACAGGGTGTCGGTCGGCAGCACGACCAGCTCGCCCCTGCGGATCGCCGAGGCGGCCTCGCGCAGCCCGGTCTCACGGTCGCCTGCGTCGGCGCAGTCGTAGCGGCGGCTCATCGGTGCGGTCCCCTCTCGGAAAGCTGACTGGTCGTCACAGCGAAGCCTTACGCGCCGTCGTACTGTGCTCGATGTTCACAACGACGCCCTTCGGGCTGTTGTGCTGTGCTCCATGTTCACAACGACGCCCTTCGGGCTGTCGTGAAGCGCGGCCGGTTGTTCAGGTCCCGGTGGTCGGCGGCGTCCGTCCAGCCGCTCTCCTCGCGGAACACCCACGGCACCTGCCCGCCCTGGGTGTCGGCGTGCTCGATCACCACGACTCCCCCGGGCCGCAGCAGCCGGGCGGCGACCCGCTCGATGCCGCGGATCGCGTCCAGGCCGTCCTCGCCGGAGAACAGCGACATCTGCGGATCGTGGTCGCGGGCCTCGGGTGCCACGTACTCCCACTCGGTGAGCGGGATGTACGGCGGGTTGCTGATCACCAGGTCGAAGCGGCCGTCCCAGGAGCGGTCGTCCTCGAAGGCCCTGGTGGCGTCGCCCGCGTGCAGGGTGACCCGGGCCCGGTCCGAGCTGGCCTCGATGTTGCGCCGGGTGTACTTCATCGCGCCCTCGTCCAGCTCGAAGGCGTGCACGGTGGAGCGCGGCAGCTCCTGGGCCAGCGCCAGCGCGATCGCGCCGGAGCCGGTGCACAGGTCGACCACCAGCGGCTCGGCGACGTCCATGTCGCGCACGGCGTCTATGGCCCACTCGACCACCGACTCGGTCTCGGGCCTGGGCACGAAGACGCCGGGGCCGACCTCCAGCTCCAGGTAGCGGAAGAACGCCCGGCCGGTGATGTGCTGGAGCGGCTCGCGCGCCTCGCGGCGGGAGATAGCCTCCCAGTACCGGGCGTCGAACTCGCTGTCCTTCACCGTGTGCAGCTGGCTGCGCTTGACGCCGTGGACGTGTGCGGCGAGTTCCTCCGCGTCGAAGCGCGGCGACGGCACCCCGGCCGCGGCCAACCGCTGGGTGGCCTGGGCCACCTCGGCGAGCAGCAGGTTCATCCGTACACCCCTTGTCCGGGTCAGTTCTCCTGGGCGGCGGCGGCCAGCTTGGCCGCCGCGTCGGCGTCCACGCAGGACTGGATCACCGCGTTGAGCTCGCCGTCCAGCACCTGGTCCAGGTTGTACGACTTGAACCCGGTGCGGTGGTCGGAGATGCGGTTCTCCGGGAAGTTGTACGTCCGGATGCGCTCGGAGCGGTCCACGGTGCGGACCTGGCTGCGCCGGGCGTCCGAAGCCTCCAGGTCGGCCGCCTCCTGCGCGGCGGCCAGCAGCCGCGAACGCAGGATGCGCATGGCCTGCTCCTTGTTCTGCAGCTGGCTCTTCTCGTTCTGGCAGGACGCCACGATACCGGTCGGCAGGTGGGTGATCCGGACCGCCGAGTCGGTGGTGTTGACGGACTGCCCGCCCGGGCCCGAGGAGCGGTAGACGTCGATCCGCAGCTCGTTGGCGATGATCTCGACCTCGACCTCCTCGGCCTCCGGCGTGACCAGCACACCGGCCGCCGAGGTGTGGATCCGGCCCTGCGACTCGGTCGCCGGGACGCGCTGCACGCGGTGCACGCCACCCTCGTACTTGAGCCGGGCCCAGACCCCGAGGCCGGGCTCGGGGGTGCCCTTGGTCTTCACGGCGACCGAGACGTCCTTGTAGCCGCCGAGGTCGGACTCGTTGGCGTCGATGATCTCGGTCTTCCAGCCCACCCGCTCGGCGAACCGCAGGTACATCCGGAGCAGGTCGCCGGCGAACAGCGCGGACTCCTCGCCGCCCTCACCCGCCTTGACCTCCAGGATGACGTCCTTCTCGTCGTTGGGGTCGCGCGGCACCAACAGCACCCGCAGCTCTTCGGTCAGCTCGTCGCGGCGGGCCTCCGAGGACTTCATCTCGGCGATGAAGTCCGAGTCCTCGAGCGCGAGTTCACGTGCCGCCTCGATGTCCTCACCGGCCAGCTTCCAGGCCCGGTAGGTCCGCGTGATCGGGGTCAGCTCGGCATAGCGCTTGGCCAGCTTGCGAGCGTTCGCCTGGTCGGCGTGGACCGAGGGGTCGGCCAGCCTCGTCTCGAGGGCGGCGTGCTCGGTGAGGAGCTCTTCGACTGCCTCGAACATCGGGTGGGCCTACTTCCGCTGAAGCTGCATTGACAGGGCTGGCGAGTGGGGGAAGACGCGAACGGCGCCGATCCGTGCGCACCCACGAGTACATGGGTACGCCCGAACCGGCGCCGTACGGACGCTAGTCCTGCTTCGCGGAGAGCTTCTTGCCGAAGCGGGCCTCGAAGCGGGCGACGCGGCCACCGGTGTCCAGAATCTTCTGCTTGCCGGTGTAGAACGGGTGGCACTGCGAGCAGACCTCGGCGCGAATGACGCCACTGGTCTCGGTCGAGCGGGTCTGGAACTCGGCGCCGCAGGTGCAGGTCACGTTGGTGACCACGTACTCGGGGTGAGCGTTGGGCTTCAAGGGGTTCTCCTAGTGTTCGGGAGGGCACCGGGTCGGCAGCTGACAGCCGCACGTGAACCGGGACCGACGGACCAGTCTGCCAGGACTGACCGCTTCTTCCCAAACCGAGTGGCGGCCACCGATATTCCGGCTACCGGTGGGTGGCTTCCGCAGCCCCGCTCCTGGTGGACCCGGCCGCCGCCGACGGGGCCGCCTCGGCCGGGTTGGCCGGCTGGCTGCTGAGCACCGACTCGGGCACCACCCGGTCGGCGGCCAGCGCCCGCCACAGCTCGGCGGCCCGGGGTTCGGCCGGGATCACCCGGTTCAGGTCACTCGGTGCGGTCACCACCGGCAGGGTGACCATGCTGAGGTTCTCCGGGCCGATCGGCTTGAGGACGTCGGCCAGGCCGACCAGGGCGCTCACCGAGGCCAGCTCGGAGTCGGTGGTGATGCTCCTGGTGAGCTTGTCCCCCACCGACCAGAGCTTGGCCGGGTTGGAGGCCAGCCCCAGGCTCTTCACCTGCCCCAGCATCGACTTGACCATCTGCTTCTGCAGCTCGATCCGGCCCAGGTCACTGCCGTCGCCGACGCCGTGCCTGGTGCGGACGAAGGCCAGCGCCTGATCACCGTTCAACCGGTGCGTACCGGCGGCCAGGTGGAGCCCGCTGTCCTTGTCGTCGATGGCCACCGTGGTGGTCACACCGACCCCGCCGATGGCGTTCACGAAGTCCGCGAAGCCGGCGAAGTCGATCTCGACGAAGTGGTCCATCCGCAGCCCGGTGAGCTGCTCGGTGGTCTTCACCGCACAGGCCGGACCGCCGACCTCGTACGCGGTGTTGAACATCACGCTCTTCGCGGCCGGCACCGCCGCCCCGGTGCCGACGGCACTGCAGGCGGGCCGGGCGACCAGGGTGTCCCGGGGGATCGAGACCACGTCGGCCCGGGTGTGCGCCTGGTTGACGTGCACCACCATCGCGGTGTCCGACCGGGCGGTGCCGTCGGTCTGGCCACCGGCCAGGTCGCCGTTCTTGCCGTTGCGCGAGTCCGAGCCGAGCACCAGCACGTTGAACGAGCCGTTGGTCGAGGCGGGCGGCCGGGCGGTGCCCAGCTGGCCGTTGATGTCGACGCTCTTGATGTTCCCGTTGAGCTTCCAGTACGCGTACCCGGCCGCGCCGCCGCCGATCACCAGCAGCCCGGCCACCGTGCAGACGAGGGTCCTGCGCAGGCGTATCCGCCGGCTCAGGGCCTTGCGTCGGTGTTCGGCCATAGCGTCTCGTCCTCAGCTCTCTGGGGCTTGGTCGGTATGACCTTCATTCTGAGCATAAGGGAATCAGATACCGATAAGTCCGTTTCTTAAGTCGTGCTGAGAAGACGCGAAAGCCCCGGACCGCGGTTGCGGTCCGGGGCTTCGGGTTCAGCCGGGAGGTCAGTCCTGGCCGGGGGTGTTCTTGGCGATCTGCATCAGGAACTCGGCGTTGCTCTTGGTCTGCTTCAGCTTGTCCAGCAGCAGCTCCATCGCCTGCTGCGAGTCGAGCGCGTGCAGCACCCGGCGGAGCTTCCAGGTGATGGCCAACTCCTCGCTGCCCAGCAGGATCTCGTCCTTACGGGTGCTCGAGGCGTCGACGTCGACGGCCGGGAAGATCCGCTTGTCGGAGAGCTTGCGGTCGAGCCGGAGCTCCATGTTGCCGGTGCCCTTGAACTCCTCGAAGACCACCTCGTCGGCCCGCGAGCCGGTCTCCACCAGCGCGGTGGCGAGGATGGTCAGCGAGCCGCCGTTCTCGATGTTGCGCGCCGCGCCGAAGAACTTCTTCGGCGGGTAGAGCGCGGTCGAGTCGACACCACCGGACAGGATCCGGCCGGAGGCCGGCGCCGCCAGGTTGTAGGCACGGCCCAGGCGGGTGATCGAGTCCAGCAGGATGACCACGTCGTGGCCCAGCTCGACCAGGCGCTTGGCGCGCTCGATGGCCAGCTCGGCGACGACGGTGTGGTCCTCGGCCGGGCGGTCGAAGGTCGAGGAGATGACCTCGCCCTTCACCGACCGCTGCATGTCGGTGACCTCTTCCGGACGCTCGTCGACCAGGACGACCATCAGGTGGCACTCGGGGTTGTTGGTGGTGATCGCGTTGGCGATCGCCTGCATGATCATCGTCTTGCCGGTCTTCGGCGGGGCGACGATCAGGCCACGCTGGCCCTTACCGATCGGGGCGACCAGGTCGATGATGCGAGTGGTCAGGATGCCCGGGTCGGTCTCCAGTCGCAGGCGCTCCTGCGGGTAGAGCGGGGTCAGCTTGCCGAACTCGGGGCGGTTGCGGCCGCTCTCCGGGTCCATGCCGTTGACCGAGTCCAGCCGCACCATGGCGTTGAACTTCTCGCGGCGCTCGCCGTCCTTGGGCTGGCGCACCGCACCGGTGATCGCGTCACCCTTGCGCAGGCCGTTCTTGCGGACCTGGGCCAGCGAGACGTAGACGTCGTTCGAACCCGGCAGGTAGCCGGAGGTCCGCACGAAGGCGTAGTTGTCGAGGATGTCCAGGATGCCCGCGACCGGGATCAGCACATCGTCGTCGTTGACCTGGACCTCGGCCGGGCCGGCCTCGAAACGCTCGCCCCGGGTGCCGGCGCCGGTGCCACGGCCCCGGCGGTCGCGGTAGCGACCCCGACGGCCCCGACGGCCGTCACCGAACTCGTCGTCGTCGTAGCCACCGGCCTGCGGCTGCTGGCTCACGCTCTGCTGACGGTTCTGCTGCGGGGCACTGTCCTGGGCGCCGCCCTGCTGGGTCTGCTGACCCTGCTGACCCTGCTGGCGCTCGCCGCGCTCCGGACGGTCGGTACGGTCCCGACGGTTGCGGCGGTCCCGGCGGGACTCGCGGCTGTCGTCCTGACCGGCCTGGCTCTCGGTGGTCTCGGTGCGCTCGCCGCCCTCGCGACGGTCGCGCCGGTCCCGGCGGTCCCGGCGGGTCTCGGTCCGGCCGTCGGCGTCGAGCGTCCGGGCGTCGGTACGGGCCTCGGCGACCACGGTGGCGGTCGTCTCGGCGGCGGTCGCGGCCGCGGCCTCGGCGGTCGGCGCACCGGCGGCCGAGGTGGCCCGACGGCGGGTGCGCTCGGCACGGGCCGGGGCGGCGGTCTCGGCGGCAGCC
>NZ_JBFUMY010000021.1:0-51477 GCF_054049135.1 Kitasatospora sp. P5_F3
GCCGCCCTCCCCGACAGCCACCGGCACACCGCTCCCGCCTTCGAGCACCACGCCGCCCTGCCCACCGTGGACGCGGCCGGCCTGCACGCCACCGTCATCCTCGGCACCCTGGACGGCGCCACCTCCCCTGGCACCACGTACACCCCGCTGGTGGGCGCCGATCTGACGCTCCGTGAGGGTGCGCGGCACCGGCTTCCGCTGGAGCCCGGCTTCGAGTACGCCGTGCTCACCATGTCCGGTCTGACCGAGGTGGACGGAGTCCGGCTGGAGCCCGGCTCGATGCTCTATCTCGGCAGCGGGCGAAGCGAGTTGCCGCTGCACGCCCTGGCCGACGGCTCGCTGCTGCTGCTCGGTGGCGAGCCCTTCGAGGAGAAGCTCGTCATGTGGTGGAACTTCGTCGGCCGGACCGGCGAGGAGATCGCCAGGGCCCGGGCCGACTGGACCTCCGGCGACCGCTTCGGCACCGTGCGCGGGTACGACGGCGCACCGGTGCCCGCGCCGCTGCTGCCGGCCACCCCGCTCAAGGCGCGCGGCCGAGTTCACTGAGAGCAGGTCGGGTGAGGGCGGGTGGCGGGGGGCGTGCCACCCGCCCCGCCCTCGGTCAGCGGGCGGCCCGGAGGACCAGCCGGGCGACAGCGGCGGGATCGGCGACGGCGTGTGGCGCACGGACCCTGCCGCCGCTCGGACCGGCGGCGGCAGGGCGCGGTGGGTGACGGGCGGTCAGGCGGTCGCGGCGCGCACGGCTTCGCCGATCAACTCGGCGACCTCCTTCGGGTGGGCCAGCATCACCAGGTGCGAGGAGCCGACCTCGACCGTGGTCATCCCCGCCCGCTGGTAGCCGTAGCGCTGGACGTCGGGGTTGATGGTGTGGTCCGCAGCCGCCACCAGGCCCCAGGAGGGCTTGGTCCGCCAGGCGGCCACCGGTGCGTCCTCCGCGAACGCCTGGGCGGCGAGCGGGCGTTGGGAGACGGCGAGGACCCGCGCGAGGTCCGGGTCGACGTCGGCGGCGAAGACGGCGGGGAACCGGTCGGGATCGACCGAGACGTCGGTCCCGGCCCCGGCCGGGCCGTCGAGCGGGAACGGCGTGTAGACGAGCGCGGCGGCGAGATCCGAGTCCGGGAACCGGCCCTGCAGCCGGCCGAGGCTCTCGCCCTCCTCCAGGGCGTAACCGGCCAGGTAGACCAGGGCCTTGACGTTCTCCTCGGCGCCCGCGACGGTGATCACCGCGCCGCCGTACGAGTGGCCGACCAGGACCACGGGGCCGGGGATCTGTCGGACCACCGAGGCGAGGTAGGCGCTGTCGCCGAGCAGGCTCCGGTTGGGGACGGCGGGGGCCACCACGTCGAGGCCGGCGGCGAGCAGTTCGGGGATGACCCGGGCGTAGCTGGAGGCGTCGGCGAACGCACCGTGCACCAGCACGACGGTCGGGGAGGTGGACATGCTGAACTCCTTGAAGTGGTAAGGGCGGACGGCTGTCAGGCGGCGTGCAGCGCGTCGTGCAGCGTCCGGACCGCGAGGGCGATCGCCGCCTCCGCCGCGTACGTCCCGCGCAGGGCGTTGAGCATCACGAAGTCGTGGATGACGCCCTGGAAGCGCACGGCGGTGACGGGCACGCCGGCCGCGCGCAGCTTCGCCGCGTACGCCTCGCCCTCGTCCCGCAGCACGTCGGCCTCACCCGTGATCACCAGCGCGGCGGGCAGCCCGGCCAGCTGCTCGGTGGTCGCGCGCAGGGGGGAGGCGGTGATCTCGGCGCGCTGGTCCCGGTCGGTCGTGTACTGGTCCCAGAACCACTGCATGCCGTCCCGGCGCAGGAAGTAGCCGGTGGCGAACTGGTGGTAGGAGCCGGTGTCGAAGGCCGCGTCCATCACCGGGTAGAACAGCACCTGCTGACGCAGCGTCACATCGCCGCGCTCCTTCGCCATCAGGGTCAGCGCGGCGCTCATGTTTCCGCCGACCGAGTCACCCGCGACCGCCAGTCGGGTACCGTCCAGCGCCTTGCCGGCGCCCTCCTGGACGATCCACCGGGCGACGGCGTAGTTCTGCTCGATCGCCACCGGGTAGCGGGCCTCGGGCGAGAGCGAGTACTCGGGGAACACCACGGCGGCGCCCGCTCCGACCGCCAGCTCGCGCACCAGGCGGTCGTGGGTGTGCGCGTTGCCGAAGACCCAGCCCGCGCCGTGGATGTAGAGGATCACCGGGAGGATGCCGGTGGACCCGGCCGGCTTCACGATCCGGACCCGGACGCTGCCCGTCGGACCGCCCTGCACGGTGATCCACTCCTCGTCCACCGCCGGCAGTTCGATCTCGCCCGACTGGACCTCGTCGACCGCCTTGCGGCCCTCGGCCGGCGTCAGCTCGAACAGGTACGGCGACTCGGCCGTCGCCTGCGCGAACTCGGCGGCCGCAGCCTCCAGTACGGGCTGGACCGGGTACTCGTGCGTCATGTGCGTCTCCTCAGAGGGGTTCGAGTGATCGCCGCGCGGGCGATGTCGTCACCGTAGAGGCGTCCGCCGAGGTCGCTCTGTCCGAGAGTGTCCCGCCGCTGGCCTGTCTGCGCAGTCCTCCGAGGCGGCCCGTACCGTCAGGTTGACCGGGCATCACCCAGCGCGTCGTTCAGTTGGGCCCGCGTGGTGATGCCCAGTTTGGGAAACGTCTTGTGCAGGTGGAAGCCGACGGTGCGCGGTGAGAGCAGCAGCTTGGCGCCGATCTCACGGTTGGTCAGACCGGCGGCGGCCGCGCGGGCGATCTCCAGCTGCTGCGGCGTCAGGTCGGCCGTGCGGCCCGCGCTCTCGGTGCGGGTGGTCGGCACACCGGAGGCCCGCAGTTCCGAGGTGGCCCGCTCGGCCCAGGGACGGGCGTCGAGCCGCTCGAAGATGCCGAGCGCGGTGCCCAGCTCGGTGCGTGCCTCGATGGCCCGTCGCTGCCGGCGCAGCCACTCGCCGAACTCCAGTCGGACCAGCGCCCGTTCGAAGGACCACTGTTCCCCGGCCGGGTCGGCGAGCGCGGCCCGGAAGTGGCCCTCCGCGTCGTCCGGTTCGCCGAGCAGCGCGGTCGCCCGGTGCACCACCGCGGCCAGGCGCGCGGACCGGTGCTCGCCGAGGGTGCCGACAGCGCTCTCCAGGACGGCGCGGGCGTCGTCCGTCCGACCGGCGCGGACGGCAGCCGCGGCGAGGTCGCCGAGGTAGTAGAAGGACGCGTGGTAGTGCACGGGGGCGGGCCGGAGGTCACGGGAGAAGACGCCGCGCAGATGCTGGTACGCCGCGCCGTGGTCCCCCTCGACGGAAGCGGCCAGGCCGAGCGCGTGGCAGGCGCGCACGTGCAGACTGGGCGAGCCGGACAGGTCCACGCGGGCCACGGCGGACCCGATCAGTCCGCGCGCGCCGGCCACGTCGCCGTGCAGCGCGAGCAGGGTGCCCTGGAGGATCGGCGACCCCACCGCGACGTTGTCCGATCCCACCTCGACGGCCAGCCGGTAGGCCTCCTGTGCGGTGGACCTGGCCGCGGACCACGCGCCGCTCTCGAACAGCGCCAGCGCCAGCGCCTGCGCGACGACCGCGTTGCCGCCGGCGGTGGGAGTGCGGCGCAGGTGGTCCATCGTCCGGCCGAGGATCCGTACGGCCGTCGCGGTCTCGTCGAGGATCCAGGCGGCGGCGCCGACCGCGGTCAGGTACGACAGCGACTCCTCGGCTTCCTCGGCCAGTTCCCGGCGGAGGGCGGACAGCGCCCACGGGCGATCGGTGAAGGGTTCGGTGCCGGCCCGCAGCCAGAGCCGTCCCGTCTCGTCCTCCTGAGGCGGTATCAGCTCCGCGATTCGGCGCAGCTCCGCGCGGTGGAAGGCGGACCCGAAGTTGTAGGCCGGGGTGGCCGCCGTGCTCAGGGCGCCCAGGGCCAGCTCCGGGGCCTGGCCGGCCATGGACCGAGCGACGGGCACCAGGAACCGCAGCGACTCCTCGTGCCGGGTGGTCACGGCGAGGGCCCACCCGGCCCGCATGGACGCCTCGGCGAGCACCTCGGGGTCGTCCGCGACGGCGCAGACCTTGACGGCGAGCTCGCCCACCCACTGCGGGCAGCCGCCGTACATCGCCATGGTGGCGGCTTCCAGCAGCCGCCTCGCCCGTAGGTTCCCGTCGGGGGTGAGCGCGGCCGCGCGTTCGAGGATGGCCGCCGCGGCCGCGTACCCGCCGCGCCCGCGAGCCCGGTCCGCGCTCTCGGCCAAGGCTCGGGCCGTCTCCTCGTCCGGTCCGAGCGAGGCCGCGGCGAGGTGCCAGGCGCGGCGGTCCGGGTCGTCCGGCAGAGTGGCGGCGAGCGCCAGGTGGGTAGCGCGTCGTTCCTCGAAGGCCGCTGCCTGGTAGACGGCGGAACGCACCAGCGGGTGGCGCAGCCGGACCTGGCCGGGCTCCAGCCGCACCAGCCCGGCGCGTTCGGCGGGCAGCCAGACCTGCGGGTCGCCGGCCTCGGGTGTAGCCCGCAGGACTTCGGCGAACTGCGTGGTGCCAGCCGCGGCGGCCAGCAGCAGCACCTGGCGGGTCTGCTGCGGCAGACCCGCCAGGTCGGCCGCGAAGACGCGTTCCAGACGGGTGGTCAGAGGCAGCGACTCCGCAGCGTCCGCCGCCTGCCCGGCGGGCTCCCGGGCGACTGCCCTGGCCAGCTCGATCAACGCCAGCGGATTGCCGCCCGCCTGTTCCAGGATCCGCAGGCGGGCCCGGCCGCGCGGCGGCTGTGGCAGGCGGTCGAGCAGCAGTCCCGCGTCCGCGCGGTCCAGTGGGGTGAGGGCCGCGGTGGCGAACTCCCGGTCGAACTGGACGGGCAGGCCCTCCTCGCGGGCGGCCACCAGGACGGCGATCGCCTCGCCGTCCAGCCGACGGGCGACGAAGGCGAGGACGTCCACGGTGCCGAGGTCGAGCCACTGGGCGTCATCGACGAGCAGCAGCAACCGCCGGTCGGTGGCGGCGTCCGACAGCAGGCTCAGCGCGGCGTAGCGGAGCAGCAGCGGGTCGAGCTGCGGACCGCCGTCCGGCGACGCCTGGCCGAAGGCCGCCAGCAGCACGTCCCGCTGCGGCGCGGGCAGCCGGTCGGTCGCCCCCAGCAGCGGACGCAGGAGCTGGTGCAGCCCGGCGAACCCGAACGCTTCCTCGCCCTCGCCGCCGCGGGTCCGCAGCACCTGGAACCCCCGGTCCGCCGCCGTGGCGGCCGCCCGGTCGACGAGCGTGCTCTTGCCCCCGCCCGGTTCGGCGGTCAGCACGAGTACCTGCGCGCCGACGCCGTGCCGGCCGTCGGCGGCGTCGAGCACGCCCGTGATCCGGGCCAGTTCACGCTCCCGGCCGAGGATCTCCGAAGCTGACGCCGCCTCAGGGACGCTGCCCATGCCCACCCCTGTTCGTCGTTCACCCGTCGGGACCGGTCATCTGACAGAAGCCTTGCCACCCGGACCTCGGTGAAGATAGTGCCAGGTCAGCAGGGGTGAAGCCAGGCCGACCGGTGACCAGCAGTGCCTCCGCCCGCTCCAGGGCGCGGTGGCACGTTCGAGAACAGACCCGCCACCGGCGAAGGGAGCCCCTGTGCCGACCCAGATCGATCAGGCGGTCGCGTTCGGCAGCAGTGACCACCTGGGCGCCGTGCGGATCTCGCGGGTGTCGGCCGGTGCACGGACCGCAGGTCCGAGCCGGCGGACGGTCGCCATCGGCGGTGAGGGCTGGGTGGCGCTCGCGATGCAGCACCAGGGCAGCGCGACCGTCGCCCGGGACGGGCGGGAGAGCACGCTCAACCCGGGCGAGTTCGTCCTGTCCGAGGCCGGCCGCCCGCTCACCATGGAGTTCCCGACCGCCTTCGACTTCACGGCGTTCCACCTGCCGCGAAGCGCCCTGCCCGTCCACGACGAGGCCCTCAGGGCATCCACCACCACGGTGTTCGCGCCGGGGTCCGGATCCGTCGGACTCGTCGCCACGTACCTGCGGGAGCTGGCCCGGGAAGCCGGGAGCCTCGACCCCCGGACGGCGGGTCGGCTCGCCGACACGGCCATCGACCTGTTGACCCTGCTGATCCAGGAGCACAGCGGCGCCCTGGACGCGGCAGCGCCGCGGACGGCACCGCCCGTGCTCGCGCGGGTCAAGGACTACATGATGTGCCACCTCGGCGAACCGTCGCTCTCGCCCGAGCGGATCGCCGCCGCTCACCACGTCTCGGTGCGCTACCTCCACAAGCTCTTCCAGGACGAGGAGACCACCGTGGCCCGCTGGATCCAGCGCCGCCGCCTGGAGATGTGCGCGCACGACCTGTCCCGGCGGGCCTCCACCGCACCGACCGTGTCGTCCGTCGCCCGGCGCTGGGGCTTCGTCAGCCCGGCCCATTTCAGCCGCGTCTTCCGCGCCGTTCACGGCGTCACGCCCCGGGAGTGGCGGGCCCGGGCAGCGGGCGCTGAGGGGCAACCGCCGGTGCGCCCGGGAACAAACCCGTCTGTCGTGCGTCCCTAGCGTGGGTCGAGCCGACCGAGCACGAAAACCCCAAGGAGTTCCGATGACCGAGTCCGACCACCCCGGCACCAGCGGCGGCAGCCAGCCGTTGCTGCATCAGAAGGGCAAGGAGATCCAGGAGTTCGGCACCGTCACCCAGGTACCCCTCGGCCTCTCCCGCGATGCGCGCCTCTACTCCTGCCAGCGGCTCAACCGGGCACTCGCGGACACCCGGATCCTCTACACGCTCTACAAGAAGCACCACTGGCTGGTGCGGGGGGCGACCTTCTACCAGCTGCACCTGCTGCTGGACAAGCACGCGGACGAGCAACTGGCGCTGGTGGACGTGCTCGCCGAGCGGATCCAGGCCCTCGGCGGAGTCGCCGTCGGCGACCCCCGGCACGTCGCGGAGATCACGTCGATCCCGCGTCCGCCGGACGGTGTCGAGGAGGTGCCGGCGATGCTGTCGCGGCTCCTGTCGGCGCACGAGACGATCCTCGTCGACGCCCGCGACGCCGCACGTCGGGCGGCGGAGCTCGGCGACGACGGTACGGACGACCTGCTGGTCTCCCAGGTCGTCCGGACGGGCGAGGCGCAGGTGTGGTTCCTGGCCGAGCACCTGGTGGACACCCCGCTGGTGCGGCTCTGAACGACCGGCGCCGCCCGCCGGAGCGGTACGGCACCTGACACCGCCCCGGCAATGCGCCTGGTGCCGGAGGCTGCTGACGCGCGATAGCCTTCGAGGACGCCCGGTACGGGCGACTGCTGGACGAACGAGCTCCGACGAGCGCCGCGCGACAGCGCCCGGAGAGCGAGTGCGGACCGCCCCCGGGAGACGGGTGACCCGAGGGACGAGCATGGGACGTGACACGCAGGGCCCGGTTCTGGTCGGGCGTCAGCGGGAGACGGACCTGATCGAGGCAGCCCTGGAGCGGGCCGCGAGCGGCGCGGGCGGCTCGACCGTCCTGCTGCGCGGGGAGGCCGGTATCGGCAAGAGCGCGCTGCTGGAGTGGGCCGGGCACCGGGCGCGCGAGCGCGGCTTCACCGTCCTGCGGGTGGTCGGCGCCGAGGCGGAGACCGAGTTCGCCTTCGGGGCCCTGCACCAGGCCGTCTGGCCGCTGCTCCAGCGTTCGCGTGCCCTGACAACCCATCAGCGTGACGCACTGGAGAGCGCTCTCGGCAGCCGTGCGGGCACACCGCCGAGCGGCTTCGCCGTCGGGGCGGCCACGCTCACGCTGCTCGACGAGGCGGCGCGGCTCGGCCCGCTGCTGCTCCTCCTGGACGACCTGCACTGGATCGACTCGTCGAGCGCGACCGTGTTCGCCTTCCTTCGGCGACGCTGTGCGGAACTGCCGCTGGTGATGATCGGCGCGAGCCGCCCGGAGGGCGCGGCGGCGGAGGGCTGGCCCACGGAGCCCGTCGAGGTGGGGGCGCTGTCCGGCCCGGACGCGGCCGCACTGCTGCTGCGGCGCTACCCGAAGCTCGCCGCCACGGCCGCCGACCGGCTCCTCGGGGAGGCGGTCGGCAATCCGCTGGCGCTCGTGGAGCTGCCACGGCAGCTGCGCGACGAGCAGCAGCGTGGCGTAGTGCCGCTGCCCGAACGCCTGCCCCTGGGGCGGCGGTTGGAGCGGATGTACGCCGAGCGGCTGGCCGCGCTGACCCCGACGGCCGGTCGCGTCCTCCTGCTGGCGGCGCTCGCCCCGGGCAAGGACGGTGGCAGCGGCGGGTGGCCGGCCGAGGTGGCGGGCGGTGACGCGGAGGAGGCCCTGGAGCAGATCGAGGCCGGCGGTCTGGCCCGGCTCGACCGGGCCGGACGGCTGGTCTTCCGGCACCCGCTGGTCCGTACGGCCGTGATCTCGACGGCCTCGGAGTCCGCGCGGCGCGAGGCCCACCGCACCCTCGCCGGACTCCTCGCGCCGGACGATCCCCGACGCCTGGTGCACGAGGCCTCGGCCGCGCTGCTCCCGGACGACGCCCTCGCGGCCCGCCTGCACGAGGCCGGCAGTCGGCTCGCCCGCCGGGGCGGCGACGCGGAGGGGGCGCTCCTGCTCGACCGGGCCGCCGCGCTCAGCACCGACCCCGCCGAGCGGGCTCGCCGGCTCACCTGGGCCGCCGTGATGGCGGCCCGGGGCGGACAACTGCGCCACACTGCCACGCTGGTGGAGGAGTTGAAGCGAGCCCCGGTGCCCCCGGACATCGCCCCGCTGTTCGCGTACGCGGTGGTGTACGTCGACCAGAGCCACCGGATCGACTTCGAATCCTCCTCCGCCCTGCTGCCCGCGGCCCTCGACGCCCTGACGGCACCTGGCGCCGACCCGCTCGGAGGGCTGGCCGAACAGGTCTACTTCAAGCTGCTGCTCGCCGCCACCTACACGGACGATCCCCGGGCCTGGGAGGCCCTGAGCCGGCACCGGGAGAACGTCTCGGATCCGGGCAGGCTCTGCCATCGCGCCTGGACCGATCCGTCCGGGACCGTCGCCGGGGAACTGCGGGCGCTGGCCGAAGGGATGACCGAGGAGCAGGGGGCGGGAGCGGCCTGGCTCCTGCTCTGGACGGCCTCCGCCGTCGACACCGGCGGCGATGACCTGTGGCAGCGCTTCAGCGGACTGCACGGCTATGCCACCCAGGGTTCGGTGGCGAAGGCCAAGTGCTACCAGGACTTCCTGCGCGGCCGCTGGGACCTGGCAGTCGACTGCCTGCGCGAGGCCGAGGCGGCGGAGGACCTCGGCTACCACTGCAACGCGCTGATGTTCCGTCACTACTACGCCCACTTCCTGGCCGGCCGGGGCGACGAGGAAGGGCTCCGGGAGATCGAACGGCTCGTCAGGCCGGCCGCCACGCGCGCCCGGATGCGGTTCGTCCTGGACCGGCTCACCCATCTTCGGGGCCTGGCCGCACTGGCCCACGGACGCCACGAGCAGGCGTACGCGGACTTCTCCGAGGTCACCCCGTCCGGGCGGCTGTCCTGGTCCCACGCGTTGACCTTCGACCTCGTGGATGCCGCCGTGCACACGGGCCGACGCCACGAGGCGCGTGGGTACGTCTCCGCGGTGCAGGCCGAGCGATCCGCCGAACTCTGCGGCCACCACGTCTTCGTGCTGGCCGCGGCCGCCGCCCTGGTGGCGGCGGACGACGAGGCCGACGCCGCCTACCGCGAGGCGTACGCCGTGCCGGGCGCCGAGCAGTGGGTCTTCGAACTCGCCCGCCTGCGGCTGGCCCACGGCTCCTGGCTCCGCCGCCGGCACCGCGCCGAGGCACGGGACGTCCTGCACGCGGCCCGACAGGCCTTCCACAGGCTCCAGGCCGGCCCTTGGGCGCAACGGTGCGAGGAGGAGCTCCGGGCCGCGGGCGATCCGATGGCACCGGCACCGGCACCGGCGCCGGGCCGGACGGTCGCGGTCGCCGTCACGGGGCTGACCGGCCAGGAACTGCGCGTCGCCCGGCTCGCCGCGACCGGTCTGAGCAACAAGGAGATCGGCAACGCGCTCCGGCTGTCGCCCCGTACCGTCGGGGCGCACCTCTACAAGATCTTTCCGAAGCTCGGCATCACCTCGCGAGCCGCGCTCGCCCATGCCCTCGAAGCGCGCTGACCGGTCCCTTTGCTGCCCGCGCACCAGGTCTGGTCCGACCGCGCACGGCTGCCCCCAGCTCGGCAGAGTGGCAGTCAGATGACTTAGCGCGCCCCCCGCCGGACGGACCAGGCTGAAGTGCAGGGATTCGGCCGAGAGGGGCAGTCAGGTGAGCTTGTCGTTGACGACCGCTACGGTCGCGGAGGAGGAGAAGGCGGCGTTCTGGGAGAAGGCGGTGTCGCGGACGCTGGTGCCGGTGGAGGTGCTGCCACGGGCCGGGCAGCCGTTCGAGGGACGTCTGCAGTCGCACCTGCTCGGCTACCTACGGGTGTCCACGATGGAGGCGGACGCGACGCGGGTGTCCCGCACGGCCGGCCTGATCGCCCGGTCGCCGCAGCCGGAGCCGCAGGTGGCGTTGGGCGTGCAGGCGACCGGTCGGGCCGTGCTGGTGCAGGACGGGCGCCGGACGGACGTGGCCGAGGGTGGCCTGGTGCTGTACGACACCGCGCGGCCGTACTCCTTCGACTTCCCGGAGCACTTCCGCTCCCACGTGTTCCAGTTGCCGCGCAGGCTGCTCGGCGTGCCGGAGTCCGACCTCCGGCAGGTGGCGGGGGCGGCCGTCCACCCGACCGAGGGGGTCGGGTCCGTCCTGCTGCCCTTTCTCGGCACCCTCGCCGCCTCCGCGTCCTCCTACCCCGCCTCGGTCGGGGACCGGCTGGCCGGCAGTGTCGCCGACCTGATCGTCACGCTCGTCGCCCAACTCGCCGGACCGACGGCCGCCGACCCCAGCGCCTCGAACGGCCATCTGGTCCAGCGGGTCCGTGACCACATCGACCGCCACCTGGGCGATCCGGAGCTGTCACCCGAGACCATCGCCCGCGCGCACCACCTGTCGGTGCGGTACCTGCACCGGCTCTTCGAAGGAGAAGGAGTCACGGTGAGCCGGCTCATCCAGCAGTGCCGACTGGCCGCCTGCGCAGGGGAGTTGGCCAGGCGGAGCCGGACCGCGCCAACGGTGTCGGCGGTCGCGCAGCGCTGGGGGTTCGTCAACCCGGCACATTTCAGCCGGGTCTTCCGCGCCGCGTACGGGGTGTCGCCGCGCGAGTGGCGCGCGCTGCGAACCGCCGAAGCGGTCGGCGGTGCCGACCGCTCTGACGTCATGAGGGACTGATCACCACTCAGGTCGACGGGACCGCCAGGTCCGCCAGCGCGGCCAGGGTGTTGCGGTGGTGCCCTGGGGTGCCGAGGGCGAGTTGGTCGGCCTTGGCGCGCTTGAGGTAGAGGTGGGCCGGGTGTTCCCAGGTCATGCCGATGCCGCCGTGCAGTTGGACGCACTCCTCGGCGGCCCGGACGGCGAGTGCGCCGCAGTGCGCCTGGGCGACGGCCACCGCGATCGCCGTGTCGGGGCTGCCGGTGGCAAGCGAGTCGGCCGCGTAGCGGGCCACCGCCCTGCCCCCGACGGTCTCCAGCCAGAGGTCGGCCAGGCGGTGCTTGAGGGCCTGGAAGGATCCGACCTGGCGGCCGAACTGCCGACGCTCCTTCAGATAGCCGACGGTGGTGCTCAGACACCACTCGGCGAGGCCGAGCTGTTCGGAGGCGAGCAGCCCGGCGCCGGTCAGCAGCGCCTGCCGGACCGGCCCGTCGTCGGACGCCAACTGCCGGGCAGGGGTGCCGTCGAGGGTCACGTCGGCGAGCTGCCGGGTGAGGTCGAGCGAGGTGCGCCGGGTGACCGTGGCGGTCTCGACCGCGTACAGGCCGCCGTCGGCCGGGACCAGCAGGACGTCGGCCGGCAGGGCGTCCGCCACCGAGGTGATCCGGCCGGTGAGGGTGCCGCCGGGGCCGGTCGAGACGGCGGGAAGTGGTGCGCCCGGAGCAGTGGAGAACGGTACCGCCAGCGTGGCGGTCAGGGAGCCGGAGGCGACTGCGGGCAGCAGCTCGCGGTCCTCGCAGGCGAGCAGCGCGGTGAGGCCGAGCACCGAGCTGCCGAAGTACGGCACCGGTGCCACCGAGCGCCCCAACTCCTCCAGCACCACCGCCACTTCGCGCAGCGAGGCGCCGGCACCGCCCAGCGACTCCGGCACCTGGAGCCCGGCCACGCCGAGCCCGACCGCCAGGCTGCGCCAGAGCGGCTGGTCGTACGGTTCGGGGCCCTCGCAGCGGGCCAGGATCGCCGAGGGCGGGCAGTGGTCGGTGAGCAGGTCCCGGATGCTGGAGCGGAGTTCCTCCTCGATCTCCGAGTAGAGCAGATCACTCATCGGGGCAGATCCTTCCACGGCAGGTCCTTGTCGGTACGGGGTTCGGCGGGCAGACCGAGCACCCGTTCGGCGATCACGTTGCGCAGGATCTCCGAGCTGCCGCCCTCGATCGAGTTGCCCTTGGCGCGCAGGTAGCGGTACCCGGCCTCGCGGCCGGTGAAGTCGACCACCTCGGGGCGGGTCATCGTCCAGTCGTCGTAGCCGAGGCCCTGTTCGCCGAGCAACTCGACCTCCAGGCCGCTGAGTTCCTGGGCAAGACGGGCAAAGGCGAGCTTCATCGCCGCGCCCTCGGGCCCCGGCTGGCCGGAGGTCAGCTGCTGGCGCAGCCGCTCGCCGGTCAGCCGGATCACCTCGGCGTCCAGCCAGCCCTTGAGCAGCCGTTGGTGCAGCTCATGGCTTCGGAGTTCGGGCCGGGCCCGCCAGGTCTCGGCGACGACGCCGATCAGGCCGCCCTCGCGCGGGGTCGCCTGGCCGCCGATCGCCACCCGCTCGTTGTTCAGCGTGGTCTGGGCGACCTGCCAGCCCTCGCCGACCGCGCCGATCCGGTGCGCGTCGGGGATCCGGACGCCGGTCAGGAACACCTCGTTGAACTCGGCCTCGCCGGTGAGCTGGCGCAGCGGCCTGACCTCCACGCCCGGGTCGGTCATGTCGCAGACGAAGTAGCTGATGCCCCGGTGCTTCGGCACGTCCGGGTCGGTACGGGCGAGCAGGATGGCCCAGCGGGCGGCGTGCGCGATCGACGTCCACACCTTCTGGCCGTCCACCACCCAGCCGTCGCCGTCCCGGACCGCCCGGGTGCCGAGCGCGGCCAGGTCGGAGCCCGCGCCGGGCTCGCTGAACAGCTGGCACCAGACCTCCTCGCCGGTCCAGAGCGGGCGGAGGAAGCGCTGCTTCTGCTGCTCGGTGCCGTACCGCAGGATGGTCGGGGCGGCCATGCCGAGGCCGATGCCGATCCGGCGCGGGTCGTTGTCGGGTGCCCCGGCGGCCGCCAACTCGGCATTCACCACGGCCTGTTCGGATCGCGGGGCGCCGAGCCCGCCGAGGCCGGGTGGGAAGTGCACCCAGGCCAGACCGGCGTCGAACCGGGCCCGCAGGAAGTCGAGGCGGTCGGTCGTGGCCGGGTCGTGCTCGGCGAGCAGTGCGCGGGTCAGTTCCTTCACGTCCATCTCATTCCTCCCGGTAGCGCTTGAGCTCGCGGCGGGCCAGCGACCGCCGGTGCACCTCGTCCGGGCCGTCCGCCAGCCGCAAGGTCCGGTTGCCCGCCCAGAGTTGGGCCAGCGGGGTGTCCTGGCTGACCCCGGCCGCGCCGTGCGCCTGGACGGCCTTGTCGAGCACCCACTCGGTCATCGCGGGCACCGCGATCTTGATGGCCTGGATCTCGGTGTGCGCGCCCCGGTTGCCGACGGTGTCCATCAGCCAGGCGGTCTTCAGCACCAGCAGCCTGGCCTGCTCGATCCGTACCCGGGACTCGGCGATCCACTCCTGGACCACCCCCTGCTCGGCCAACGGCCGTCCGAACGCGACCCGTTCGGTGACCCGACGGCACATCAGCTCCAAGGCCCGCTCGGCGATGCCGATCGCGCGCATGCAGTGGTGGATCCGCCCCGGGCCCAGCCGGGCCTGGGCGATCGCGAAGCCGGCGCCCTCCGGGCCGATCAGGTTGGTGGCCGGCACCCGGACGTTCTCGAACAGGATCTCGGCGTGCCCGCCGTGGTCCGCGTCGCCGTACCCGAACACGGTCATCCCACGCCGGACGGTCACCCCGGGGGTGTCGCGCGGCACCAGGATCATGCTCTGCTGCCGGCGGGGTTCGGCGGTCGGGTCGGTCTTGCCCATCACGATCAGGACCTTGCAGTCCGGGTTCATCGCCCCGGTGATGTACCACTTGCGGCCGGTGACCAGGTAGTCGTCGCCGTCCCGCTCGATCCGGGTGGTGATGTTGGTGGCGTCCGAGGAGGCCACCTCCGGCTCGGTCATCGCGAAGGCGGAGCGGATCTCGGCGTTCAGCAGCGGCTCCAGCCACTGCTTGCGCTGGGCCTCGTCGCCGAACTGGGCCAGCAGCTCCATGTTCCCGGTGTCCGGCGCCGCGCAGTTGAGCGCGGCCGGGGCCAACAGCACGGATCGGCCGGTGAGTTCGGCCAGCGGCGCGTACTGGAGGTTGGTCAGGCCGGCACCGAGTTCGCCAGGGAGGAAGAGATTCCACAGCCCGCGCGAACGCGCCTGCGCCTGGAGCTCGCGCACCACCGGCGGGATCGACCACTCGGGCCGGGCGGGGTCGGCGAGTTGGGCCGCCAGCACGGGCTCGGCCGGGTAGACAGCCTCGTCCAGGAAGGCCAGCAGCTGCTCGCGCAGCTCCTCGGTCCGGGCGTCGTAGGAGAAGTCCACGGTCAGCGCTCCTTCAGCGAGGTGAGGCCGAACTGTACGAAGAGCGGCACGAGTTCACCCACCCGGTCGAAGCCCTGGCCGACCGTGCGGCCCTGGCTGTACCGGTAGTGGATGCCCTCCAGCACCACGGCGAGCTTGAACGAGGCGAAGCCGACGTACCAGCCGAGCGCCGAGACGTCCCGGCCCGAGCTCGCGGCGTACCGGCCGACCAGCTCGGCGGTGCAGGGGAAGCCCGGGGCGAGGGCGGCGCCGGGCAGTATCCCGTCGTACTGGCGGGCCAGTTCGGTGTACATCACCAGCAGCCCGAGGTCGGTGAGCGGGTCGCCGAGGGTGGACATCTCCCAGTCCAGCACGGCGGTGATCTCGTCGTCCGGGCCGATCAGCACGTTGTCCAGGCGGTAGTCGCCGTGCACCAGACTTGGGGCGGGGGAGACCGGCAGGGTCTCGGTGAGTGCCTGCCGCAACTCGGCGATGCCGGGCACCTCGCGGCTCCGGGATGCCTCCAACTGCCGTTCCCAGCGCCGGAGCTGACGCTCCAGGAAGCCTTCGGGGCGGCCGAAGTCCGCCAGCCCGACGGCCGCCGGGTCCACCGCGTGCAGCGCCACCAGGGTCTCCACCAGGCGCAGGCCGAGCCCGTACACCCGCTGCTCGCCGAGCGCGGCCAGCACCGCCGGGTCCCGGTGCGGGGTGCCCGCCACGTGCTCCATCAGGTACCAGGGCGCGCCGAGCACCTCCGGGTCCTCGACCAGCAGCAGCACCTCGGGCACCGGTACGGCGGTCGGGCCGAGCGCGGCCAGCACCCGGTATTCGCGGGCCATGTCGTGCGCGGTGGCCAGGACGTGCCCGAGCGGCGGCCGCCGGAGCACCCAGCTGCCGGTGCCGTCGGTCACCCGGTAGGTGAGGTTGGACCGCCCGCCCTCGAAGAGTTCGGCCCGCAGCGGCCCGTGCACCAGACCGGGCAGTGCGGTGTCCAGGTGGGCCCGCAGCCGGTCGAGGTCGAGGCCGGGCGGGTCGGCGTGGTCATCGCTCAAGGGAGGTCCTCACGGGAGAGCCGGACTGGTGACTAAGCGCTTGCTTAGCATTGCCCGCCGCCCCGCCGCTGTCAACGCTCCCCGCCCCTGTCAACGCTCCCCGCGCAGCACGACGGCCGCCCCGGGCGGACCCGGAGCGGCCGACGGTTGCGACTACTGCCCGTTGACCTTGGCGGCGATCCGGTCGCCGAGGTCCTTGTCGATGTTGCGCCAGTACTGCAGCGCCCGCTCCAGCACGGGCGCGGAGACCCCGGCCAGCAGATGGCCGCTGACGTTCGACACCAGCCGCTCGCGCGCCGCGTCGTCCAGCACCGTCCGGACCATCGTCCCGGCCTGCCCCCAGTCGTCGTCCTCGCGGTGCAGCGGGTACGCCTCGCGGACCATCTTCCCCTGGACGTCCCAGCCGAGCGGCTCGCCCCACAGCTCCGGCTGTGCGGCCGGCCCGCCGTAGGAGTTCGGCGCGTACGGCCGCGCGGTGCGCGCTGCGTCGAAGCGCATCGGCCCGTCCTTGGCGTACGAGTGCACCGGCACGTGCGGCCGGTTCGGCGGCAGCTGCGCGTAGTTGGGGCCGATCCGGTACCGGTGGGTGTCCGGGTAGGAGAAGATCCGGCCGAGCAGCATCTTGTCGGGGGAGACCCCGATGCCGGGCACCAGGTTGGCGGGCTCGAAGGCGGCCTGCTCGATGTGGATGAAGTAGTCGTCCGGGTTCCGGTTGAGGGTCATCCGGCCGACCTCGTGCAGCGGGTAGTCGGCGTGCGGCCACACCTTGGTCAGGTCGAAGGGGTTGAACCGGTAGTCCCACGCCTCGTCGAAGGGCATGACCTGGACGTACAGCGTCCAGGACGGCGGCTTGCCGTTCTCGATCGACTCGTAGAGGTCGCGCCGGTGGCAGTCCGGGTCGACACCGGCCAGCCGGTCGGCCTCGGCCTGGGTGAGGAAGTCGATGCCCTGGTCGGTCTTGAAGTGGTACTTGACCCAGTAGCGTTCGCCGCTCGCGTTGACCCAGCTGTAGGTGTGCGAGCCGTAGCCGTTCATGTGGCGGTAGCTCTTCGGGATGCCACGGTCGCCCATCAGCCAGGTGACCATGTGCGCGGACTCCGGGGAGAGCGTCCAGAAGTCCCACTGCATGTCGTTGTCGCGCAGCCCGTTGTCCGGGCGGCGCTTCTGCGAGCGGATGAAGTCCTGGAACTTGATCGTGTCCCGGACGAAGAAGACCGGGGTGTTGTTGCCGACCAGGTCGTAGTTGCCCTGCTCGGTGTAGAACTTCAGCGCGAACCCGCGCGGGTCGCGCCAGGTGTCGGGTGAACCCATCTCGCCCGCGACGGTGGAGAACCGGGCCAGCATGTCGGTCTTCTTGCCCGGCTGGAAGAGGTCGGCCTTGGTGAACCGGCTGACGTCCTGGGTGACTTGGAAGAATCCGTACGCCCCCGCCCCCTTGGCGTGCACCACCCGCTCCGGCACCCGTTCGCGGTTGAACTGGGCCATCTTCTCGATCAGGTAATGGTCGTGCAGCAGGATCGGGCCGACCGGACCTGCGGTCAGCGAATCCGAGTCGCTCTCGACCGGGACGCCGGCGTTGTTGGTGGTGTACGGGACGCTTGCTTCGGGCATGGGGAAGGGCCTCCTTGAGGTACTCGCGTACCAGTCGGCCGGCGGTCGGCCCCGCGGCCGATTCCTACTCGAACACCGACGGCGCCGACTCGCTACTCGGCGGCCCAGGCCGTCCGGTCGCCGCCGACCCAGGCCACCAGGTCGGGGTCGTCCAGGTCGGGGTCGGCCACGCCCGCCCGGCGGATGAACTCGGCCACGTCCTGCTCGCTGGTGGCCTTGCCGACCGGGTTGCCGTAGATCTCCACCCGCCGGTACGGCCGGGCGCCGCTGGTGGGGGCCCGGACCACGACCGGGGGGTGGAAGATGTCGTTCATGCCTCAAGTGTCGCGCGGTCGGCCCCCGGGGTCTCGGCAGCAGGTCGGCGGTGGTTCAGCCGGCGCTGTGCTCGCGGATCACCTCGCGGGCCGACTTGTCCTCGCGCAGGCCCAGGAAGCGCGGGTGGCGCAGCCGTCCGTCCCTGGTCCAGCCGGTGAAGGCGAGCTCGGCGACCAGCTCGGGGGCGACCCAGTGCGAGTGCCGTTCGGGGACCGGGTCGGCGAACGGGGAGGCCGGGCGGGCGAGCTCGTCCATTCGGGTCCGCAGCCGCAGCAGGGTGGCGGTGTCGAAGCCGGTGCCGACCTTGCCCGCGTAGCGCAGCAGCGGGCCCTCGTAGTGGCCGAGCAGCAGGGCGCCGAAGCCGGCCCGGGTGCCCGCCGGGTCGGTGAAGCCGCCGACCACCAGCTCCTGGGCGGCCGAGCACTTGAGCTTGAGCCAGTCGGGGGAGCGGCGCTGCAGGTACGGCCCCTCCGCGCGCTTGGCGATCAGCCCTTCCCAGCCCCGGGCGCAGGCGTCGGCGAGCGGCACCGGGCCCTCGACCTCCCGGTGCATGGTGTACCGCAGCGGCCCGCCGTAGTGCACCGCCCGGCGGAGCACCTCCTTGCGCTCGCGCAGCGGCAGCCCGGTGGTGTCGTAGTTCTCCAGCTGGAGCAGGTCGAACAGGTAGTACGTGACGGTCACCCCGCTGGCCCTGGCCCGGACCGGGTCGTGCAGCTGCATCCGGCGCTGGAGCAGCTCGAAGCTGGTCCGGCCGTGGTCCAGCGCGACGATCTCGCCGTCCAGCACGAACCGGCGGACGGGCTGGGCGGCGAGCGCCTCGACCAGCTCGGGGTAGCCCGCCTCCAGCGACTTCCCGTTCCGGGAGAGCAGCCGGATGTCGTCGCCGTCGCGGTAGGCGATCGCCCGGATGCCGTCGAGCTTGCGCTCCAGCAGCCAGCCGGGACCGAAGGTCCGGCGTTCGCTCGGGGTGGCCAGCATGGGGCTGAACCGTTGGAGTGTCACCCCTCAAGAGTGCGTCAGGACCACGGCCGACGGCAGGTCAGACCAGGCGGTGACCACCGTCCACGTGCAGCACGGTGCCGGTCACGTACGGATTGCCGATCGCGTACAGCACGGCCTGGACCAGGTCGTCCGGGCTGCCCACCCGGCGGGCGGGGTTGCGCTCGGCGACGCCGCGCAGGAACTGGTCCTTGCGTGCGGCCAGGCCGTCCCAGGCTCCGGAGTCGACGATGCCGGGGGAGACCGCGTTCACCCGGACGGGTGCCAGTTCCACGGCCAGGGCCTCGACCAGGAAGGCCAGCGCGCCGTTGGTGGTGGCCATCACGACGCGCTCCGGCACGGGGCGCCAGGCGGCCACGCCGGAGAAGAAGACGAACGAGCCGCCTTCGTCGACCTGGCCCGCCAGGTGCTTGGCGAGCAGCAGCGGGCCGATCACCTTGGCCGCGAACGCCCGCTGCACATCGGCCAGTTCGAGGGTGGCGACCGGGCCGTTGGCGGGCATCGCGGCGGTGGACACCAGGTGGTCGAACGGGCCGACCCGCTCGGCGAGCGCGGCGATCGAACCCTCGTCGGCCAGGTCGACCGGCTGGATCAGGGCGGGGCCGGCCAGCTCGTCGGCGGTGGCCCGGAGCCGGCCGGCGTCCGGCCCGGCCAGCACCAGGTCGGCTCCGGCGGCCGAGGCGGTCCTGGCGATCGCGCGCCCGATGTTCGAGCCCGCGCCGACCACGACCAGGCGGCGTCCGTCGAGGGAGTCCTTGCTCATGAGTGATGTCCTTGTCCGTTCCGGTTGGTGCCTCCGAGCCTGGTCCACGGCCTGCCATATGTCCAAGACATGGTTGTTTCGCCAGCCATAGACTCTCTGCATGGCAACGCTTCGTCAGCTCGAGTACCTGGTCACCGTCGTGGACACCGGTTCGTTCACCCGGGCCGCCGAGCTGCTGCACGTCTCGCAGCCCGCGCTCTCGCACCAGGTGCAGGCACTGGAGCGGGACGCCGGCGGGCGGCTGCTGGAGCGGCTGCCGAGGGCCGTCCGGCTCACCCCGATGGGGCGGGCGATGCTGCCGCACGCCAGGGCCGCGCTGGCCGAGGCCGAGCGGGCCAGGTCGGCCGCCCGCCGGGCCGCCGGTCTTGACGGCGGTGAGCTCCAGCTCGCGGTGGTCTACTCGGTCACTCTCGGGGTGCTGCCTCCGGTGTTGCGGGCCTGGCGCGAGCAGCACCCCGGGGTCCGGGTCCGGCTGCTGGAGTTCCCGCACGCCGAGGCGCTGACGGCGGCCATGACGGCGGGCCGGGCGGATCTCGCGATCGGGCCGGTGCCGCGTGAATGGGACGGTCCCGTCCGGGAGTTGGGCACGGAGGAGTTCCTGCTGGTGCTGGCCGGGAACGACCCGGCGGTGGGTCCGGGGGTGGACCGGGCGGCGCTCGCCGACTTCGCCGACCGGGACTGGGTGCACTACGCCCACGGCAACGGCCTGGCCGAGCTGCTCGACCAGGTCTGCGCAGCGGCCGGTTTTCGCCCCCGGGCCGCCGTGCGGACCGAGCAGACCGCCGCCGCCCCGTTGCTCGCCGCGGCCGGGCTCGGCCCGGCACTGGTCCCGGCCGACCTGCTGCCGCCCGGCTTCGATGGTCGGGTGCTGCGCCCCGAGCCGCCGGTGCGCCGCACCCTGGCCGCGTACTGCCGGCCGGAGCCCGATCCGCTCACCGTGGCGTTCCTCGCCGTACTCGGTCGCCACGTCCGAGTGGGAATCCGGGGTCCGGGCAGCGAAGCTGGAGGCACGGGGGTCGGTACGCGCTGAGGAGGCCCGGATGGCCAGGGCGATGTGGTCGGGGACGTTGAGCTTCGGGCTGGTCACGGTGCCGGTGGCGCTGTACTCGGCCACCGAGGACCACTCGGTGCGGTTTCGCCAGCTCCAGCGCGGCACCTCGGACCGGGTGCGCAACCAGCGGGTGAACGAGCGCACCGGGGAGGAGGTGGAGTACTCCGACGTGGTCAAGGGCTACGAGCTGTCCGAGGGCGAGTACGTGGTGGTCGAGCCGCACGAGCTGGACGAGCTGGCGCCCGGGCGGTCCCGCACGATCGAGATCATCGGCTTCGTCGAGCTCGGCGAGGTGGAGCCGATCCTGTTCGACAAGACCTACTACCTGGGCCCGAAGGGCAAGGAGTACACCAAGGTCTACGCCCTGCTGCGGGAGGCGCTCGGCCGGACCGGCAAGGCCGGGATCGCCAAGTTCTCGATGCGCGGCCGGGAGTACCTGACCGCCGTGCACGCCGAGGGCGACACGCTGACCCTGCACACCATGCACTTCGCCGACGAGATCCGGGACCCGCGCCAGGAGGTGGACAACCTGCCGGAGGCCGACGCGACCGTCCAGGAACGGGAGTTGAAGGCGGCCGAGCAGCTGGTCGAGATGCTCGCGATGGACTGGGACCCGAAGGCCTACCGGGACGAGTACGAGGACCGGGTGCGGGAGCTGGTCGAGGCCAAGGTGGAGGGCAAGGAGATCGTCCGGCCGGAGAGCCCGATGGTGGCCACCAACGTCGTCGACCTGATGGATGCGCTGAACCGGAGCATGGAGGCGGCGGGCGGCGGGGGGAAGCAGGAGAAGCAGGGTCTCGACGATCTCACCAAGGCGCAACTGTACGAGAAGGCAAGCGAGTTGAAGATCCCGCACCGCTCCACGATGACCCGGGACGAGCTCCAGCGGGCCGTCCAGCAGGCCACCGCCTCAACAACGGCCGGCAAGCGGAGGCTGAAGGCGGTCTCCTGATCAGGTGTTGCCCAGCCAGACCGTGGTGACGTTGCAGAACTCCCGGATGCCGTGGCCGGCCAGCTCGCGGCCGTACCCCGAGTGCTTGACGCCGCCGAACGGCAGCGCCGGGTGCGAGGCGGTCATCCCGTTGAAGAAGATCCCGCCCGCCTCCAACTCCCGCAGGCAGTAGTCACGTTCACCGGGGTCGGTGGTCCAGATGTTCGAACTCAGGCCGTACGGTGTCGCGTTGGCCAGTTCGACGGCCTGCTCCAGGCTCTGTACCCGGTACAGCACCGCGACCGGCCCGAAGGTCTCCTCCCGGTGCACCCGCATCGCCGGTGTCACGCCGGTGAGCACGGTGGGCGGGTAGTACCAGCCGGCGGACGGCAGGGCCGCCTGGGTGCCACCGGTCTCGGCGATCGCGCCGTGGGCCAGTGCGTCGGCGACCAGTGCGGCCAGCTCGTCCCGGCCCTGACGGGTCGCCAGTGGGCCCAGGTCGGTGGACGGGTCCATCGGGTCGCCGACCCGCAGCGCCCGCATCGCCTCCGCGAAGGCAGCCGCGAACTGCGGGTAGACCTGCTCGTGCACGATGAAGCGCTTGGCGGCGATGCAGGACTGGCCGTTGTTCTGGATCCTGGCCCGGACGGCGGTGCTCACCGCGGCTGTCAGATCGGCGCTCGGCAGCACCAGGAAGGGATCGCTGCCGCCGAGTTCCAGCACGCTCTTCTTGAGTGCGTCCCCGGCCGCCGCGCCGACCGCCCGGCCCGCGCCCTCGCTGCCGGTCAGCGTCACGGCGGCCACCCGCGGGTCGGCGATCAGCTGCGGTACGGCGTCCGAGCCGACCAGCAGCGACTGGAAGCACCCCTCGGCCGCCCCGGCCCGGCGGAACAGGTCGGCCAGCGCGAGCGCGGTGCGGGGCACGTTGGAGGCGTGCTTGAGCAGTGCCACGTTGCCCGCCATCAGGGCGGGCGCCAGGAACCGGACCACCTGCCAGAGCGGGAAGTTCCACGGCATCACCGCCAGCACGGCCCCGAGCGGGCGGTACCTGACGTACGCCAGCGCGGCCCCGGAGTCGGCCACGTCCAGGTCGTTCGGGTACTCGTCGGCGATCAGCGCGGCGCCGTGGTCGGCGTACCAGCGCAGTGCCTTCGCGCACTTGGCCGCCTCCGCCCTGGCCTGGGTCAGGGGCTTGCCCATCTCGGTGGTCACTGTCCGGGCGATCTGCTCGCGCTCGGTGTCCAGCAGCCCGGCCGCCCGGCGGAGCAGCTCCGCGCGCTCCTCGAAGCTGGTGGTGCGGTACGTCCGGAAGGCGTTCGCCGCCTTGGCCAGGGCCAGTTCGACGGCGTCCTGGTCCAGTGGGTCGAAGGTCTCCAGGGTCTCGCCCGTGGCCGGGTTGACGGTCGCGATCGGCATGGGGTGCCTCCTGGGGACGGTTACGCAGGATGCTCGGCGATCCGGGTGGCGGCCTCCCGGGCCCGGGCGCCGGTCCTGGTCCGGCCCGGGGCGACGTGGCGGTAGGGGAAGCGGCGCAGGTACTCCGCCTCCAGCTGCCCGGAGCGGAGGGTGTGCCGGTAGAGGGCCTCTTCGGAGCCGTACAGGAAGGTCTCGTGCCGGGTGCGGTGCAGCTGCTCCAGCTCGTGGAGCAGGATGTCCGTCTCCAGGTCGGTGGCCGGGATGCCTCCCGTGCGGGTGTCGGAGTGCAGCATCGTTCCTCCTCCTTGGTGTTATCCCCTCGTTCTACCGAGTGCCCCCGTGCGGGCGGCGGAAACCGGGCAAACCGGTTCAGGAGCTGTCAAACCGGTTTCCGGTCGGGCCGGACGGGGGACCAGCAGCCGTATGGACCCCGTCCGTGCACTGGAGCGGATCGCCTACCTGCTGGAGCGCGAGCACGCGACCGAGTACCGGGTGCGCGCCTTCCGGCAGGCCGCCGCCGCAGCCCGGGCGCACCTGGCCGAGCACCCCGATCCGGCCGCGCTGGCCGCCGGGGCGAGCCGGCTGCCCGGGATCGGCCCGACCACCGCGAAGGTGATCGCCGAGGCGGTGGCCGGCCGGACCCCGGTCTACCTGGCCGAGCTGGAGACCAGGGCCGACGAACCGCTGGCCACCGGCGGCGAGGAGTTGCTCGCCGCGCTGCGTGGCGACTGCCACCTGCACTCCGACTGGTCCGACGGCCAGGTCCCGATCGAGACCATGGCCCGGACCGCGATCGAGCTCGGCCACAAGTGGGCGGTGCTCACCGACCACTCGCCCCGGCTGACCGTCGCGCACGGACTGAGTCCCGAACGGCTGCGCCGGCAGCTCGACGTGGTGGCCGAACTGAACACCCGGCTGGCCCCGTTCGAGCTGCTCACCGGGATCGAGTGCGACATCCTCGACGACGGCTCGCTCGACCAGGAGGACGAACTGCTCGACCGGGTGGACCTGGTGGTCGGCTCGGTGCACTCCAAACTGCGGATGGACCCGCTGCTGATGACCCGTCGGCTGCTGAACGCGGTGCGCAATCCCCGGCTGGACATCCTCGGCCACTGCACCGGGCGGCTGCTCGGCGACAAGCCGCGCCCCGAGTCCCGGTTCGACGCCGAGCGGGTCTTCGCGGCCTGCGCCGAGGCGGGCGCCGCCGTCGAGATCAACTGCCGCCCCGAGCGCCGCGATCCGCCGTCCCGGCTGATCGCGCTCGCGGTCGAGGCGGGCTGCCTGTTCTCGATCGACACCGACGCGCACGCCCCCGGGCAGCTGGCCTGGCAGCCGTACGGCTGTGCCCGGGCGGCGGCTGCGGGCATCGGCGCCGAGCGGGTCGTCACCACCTGGACCGCGAAGCAGCTGCGCACCTGGGCGGACACCCGGCGAGTCCCGAGGCGGCGGTAATGCCCGAGGTGACGCTGACGGAGGTGGAGGGGCGGCGGCTGCGGCTGACCCACCTGGAGAAGGTGCTCTACCCCGAGACCGGCTGGACCAAGGCCGCCGCCGTGCACTACTACGCGAGCATCGCGCCCCGGCTGCTGCCGCACCTGGCCGGGCGGCCCGCCTCCTTCCTGCGCTTCCCCGAAGGCGTCCAGGGGCAGCGGTTCTGGGCCAAGCGGGTACCCGCCGGGTCGCCGGACTGGCTGACCACGCTTGATGTCGAGCACCGCGAGGAGACGCTCCGTCATGTCGTGGTGGCCGACCTACCCACGCTGGTCTGGGCGGCCAACCTCGGGGCGCTCGAACTGCACGTCCCGCAGTGGCAGTTGGAGCCCGCCGAGCACGACCGCCTGATCATCGACCTGGACCCGGGCCCGGGCGCCTCGATCGTGGAGTGCTGCACCGTCGCGCTGGCCGCCCGCCGGGCGCTGGCGGCGGACGGGCTGACGGCCTGGGCCAAGACCTCGGGTTCGAAGGGTCTGCACCTGCTGGTACCGCTGCAACCCACCCCGGAGCGGGCCGCCACCGGCTACGCCAGGCAGCTGGCGATGCGGCTGCGGCAGGCCGACCCGGCGCTGGTGGTCGACCGGATGGACAAGTCGCTGCGCCGCAACAAGGTTTTCGTCGACTGGTCGCAGAACACCAGCGCCAAGACCACCGTCGCCCCGTACTCGATCCGGGCCGGTGACCGCCCGCTGGTCTCGACTCCGGTGAGCTGGACGGCCGTTCGGGACTGCCGTCGCCCCGAGGAGCTGGAGTTCAGCCCCGAACAGGTGCTGGCACGCCGTCGTGATCCGATGGCCGACCTGACCCGGCCCCGCCACCGGGGGCGCCTGCCGGAATGACGGGCGCCCGGAACGATGCAGCAACGCTGCGAGTTTCCGCCCGCCTGCCCCGGCGCGCACCGTGAAGGGGTGACTGCACCATGGCACCAGCGAGGCTCCGAAGATCAGACCGGCCAGGGCGGCCAACCGGAGGCCGGAGCACCGGGCGAGGGCCTGCGTGCACTGCTGCACCGGGTCGCCCTCGGCGACGAAGCGGCGTTCGGGAGGCTCTACGACGTGATCGCCGGGCCGGTGTTCGGCGTGGTGCGGCAGGTGGTGCTGGACCGCGCCCAGGCCGAGGAGGTCACCCAGGAGGTGCTGCTGGAGATCTGGCGCGGCGCCGCCCGCTACCGGCCCGAGCGCGGCCAGGTCCTGCCGTGGGTGCTGACCATCGCGCACCGACGCGCCGTCGACCGGGTCCGCGCCGCGCAGGCCGCCGCCGACCGGGACCGTCGGGAGGCCGCCGCCGCGTACACCCGTCCGTACGACGAGGTGGCCGAGCGGGTGGAGGCCCGGGCGGACCAGGAGCTGGTCAGGCGCTGCCTGCGAGGGCTCACGGAGGTGCAGCGCCAGTCGATCGCCCTGGCCTACTACGGCGGCTACTCGCAGGCGCAGATCGCCGAGCTGCTCGGCACCCCGCTCGGCACGGTCAAGACCCGGACCAGGGACGGGCTGATCCGGATGCGGGACGCCCTGACCGCCGAGGCGCGGCGGGTGCCGGGCCGTCCGGTCGCGCTCCGGCGGCGAACGGTCTGAGCAGGTGCCACACCCGGGCCAAGCGACGCGGGAACGCTGCGAGTCGCCCGGCCCGCCCCGGGGGCCGACGGTGGGGACAGTGGCATCGGCCTCCCGCACCGAACGGAGCGAGCTCATGGACCTTCGCGACGAACTTCCCCTCGACCACCGGCTGGCCCGGGTCTACCGGTACGGAGCCGGACTCTGTGGTGCCGCGCTGCTGGTATTCGGCTGCCTCGGCCTGGCGGACGGGCTGGCCTTCTTCAGCACCAACGGCGAGCACGTCGCCGGGCTCTCCAGCAACGGCCTGCTGAGCCTGGTCTCGATCGTCACCGCGGCGGTGCTGATCACCGGTGCGGTGATCGGCGGCAACACGGCGTCGACGATCAACATCGTGGTCGGCACCCTCTTCGTGCTCAGCGGTTTCGTCAACCTCACGCTGCTGGACTCCGGCGCCAACTTCCTGGCCTTCGGGATCTCCAACGTGATCTTCAGCTTCGTGATGGGCTTCGTCATCGCCACCTTCGGGATGTACGGCCGGGTCAGCTCCAGGCTGCCGCGCGACAACCCGTACTGGCAGGCCCGGCACCCGCACGCGACCGCCCCGGCTCCCCTGGCGACCACCACCAGGCGCAGCCTCGGCTGACCGTCCACCGTCCACACCAGGAGTCCCCTCATGCACCGACCTCTGCTCCGGGCGATCGGCGCCGCGACCGCGCTGTACGGCCTGGCGGTCACGGCCCGGCCCGGCCTGCTGGCCGGGCCGTCCGGACTGGCCGACCCGGACGGCTCTGTGCCCCCGTCCACCGCCACCTGCCTCCGGCCGCTGGCCCTGCGGGACGCGGCCTGCGGCCTGGCCATGCTGCTGGCACCGGATGACCGCAGTCTGCGCACCGCCACCTTGCTCCGGATCGCCTCGGACTTCGGTGACGCGGCGCTGCTCTCCGGCACCCTGCCCGGCCGACGGCACCGCCTGATGGCGCTCGGCGTCTCGGTCGGCTGGGGCGCCCTGTCGGTGGCGGGCCTGCTCGGCTCCCGGCCACCGGCGCCCGGACCGGGTCCGGTCCCCGCACACCACTTCGGCACGGCGCCGCCCGAGTGCGGTCGCCCCAGGAGGTGAACGTCGTGACCGCTCCGCTGACGGCGCACGAACAGTTGCTCCTCGCCCGGATCGAGGAGACCCTGCGCCGGACCGACCCGGTGCTCGACCGGCGGCTGGGCCGTAATCCCGGGCGCCTGCGACGGCTCGCCCGGCGGCCGCGGATGCTCGTGTTGGCCGTCGCCGTACTCGCGACCCTCGCCGTGGCCTCGGCCCTGTGCGCCGCCGCCGGTGCCCTGTTCGCCGTGGTGCCGGCCGTGCTGGCCGCGGTGGCGACGGCCCTGACCTTCCGTCAGCTCGCCCGCCTCCAGTGCCGCTGAGCGGACTGTCCCCGGAGGAAGTCATGACCCCCACCCCCGCCCCGACCGGCCCGCCCGCCGGCGTGACCCCCGAGTGCGAGGCGTCCACCTGCCCCGCCATCTCCACCCCCGAGTCCGTGGAGCTGCACACCGCCTGGCCGGACTGGGCCCCGCTGCTGGTGATCGGCCTGCCGGTGCTCAGCTGTGCGGGGTTCGCGGCCGGCCGGATCGCCGGATGGTGACCGTGACCGGTGCGCAGGGCGAGCCGGTGGGCGGCCCCGCCGCAGGCGGCCGTACGCTCCCAACCGTGCCCGAACCCACCGGCGTCCCGCCGCTCGCCGAAGCCAGCCTGACCACCGGCGGGGTGGCCCGGCGCCTCGGCGTCTCGCCGACCACCGTGCGCTCCTGGGAACGCCGTTACGG
Organism: Kitasatospora sp. P5_F3; assembly: GCF_054049135.1. NCBI lineage: Bacteria > Bacillati > Actinomycetota > Actinomycetes > Kitasatosporales > Streptomycetaceae > Kitasatospora > Kitasatospora sp. P5_F3. The sequence goes on from NZ_JBFUMY010000021.1 coordinate 27,644, forward strand.
CATCGGCCCGGCCGAGCGGGAGTCAGGACACCACCGGCGCTGGAGCCCGGCGGACGTCGCGGTGCTGGAGGCGATGTGCCGGCTGACGGCCCGTGGGGTGCCGCCCGGCGAGGCGGCCAGGCTCGCGCGCGGCGCGGCACCCCTGGTGCCGGAGCCCGAGGAGCCCGGCGGCCGGACGGCGCCCGGGGGCAGCAACGCACTGCCGGTCGGTCAGGTCCGGCCCGAGTGCCGGGGCCTGGCCCGGGCGGCCGTGCGGCTGGACACCGCCGAGGTCTCGCTGATCCTGCGTCAGGCGACCGAAGGGCTCGGCGCGGTGACCGCCTGGACCGAGGTGATGATGCCCGCCCTGCGCGCCGCCGGCCGGAAGTGGGCCGCCGAGGGCGAGCGGTACGTCGAGGTGGAGCACCTGCTCTCCTGGCACGTCTCCACCGCGCTGCGCCGGGTCGCCGACCGGCCCGGGCAGGCACCGCAGGGGCCGCCCGTGCTGCTGGCCGGGATGCCCGGCGAGCAGCACACCCTCCCGCTGGAGGCGGTTGCCGCCGGACTGGCCGAACTGGGCCTGCCGTACCGGATGTTCGGCCCCTCCGTGCCGGCCGAGGCGCTGCTGGAGGCGGTCCGCCGGACCGGTCCGGCCGCCGTGATGATCTGGTCACAGAGCAGGCCCACCGCCGACCGGGTGCTGGCCCGCCGGACCGCCGAGACCGCCTGGGGCGGGCGCGGCGCCCGGAGCCGGCCGGTGGTCCTGACGGCGGGCCCGGGCTGGACCGGCACCCCACCGGGGCCGGGCCTGCTGCGCCCGCGCGACCTGGCGGCGGCCCTGGACCGGATCGGACGGCTGCTGACCGACTGACCCGTCCCATCCGATCGCCGGTCCGCCCCGAATACCGGTCGGCGGTCGGCAGCGCGCCGCAGCGCCGGAAGGAGCACCCGATGGTCAGTGTGGAGCGCAGCATCACCGTGGACCGGCCCGCCGACGAGGTCCTGCGGTACCTGGCGGACTTCGGCCACGCCCCGGAGTGGGACCCGGGTACCGAGAGCTGCGTCCGGGTGGACGACGGCGCGGTGGTCCGGGGCAGCCGGTGGATCAACGTCTCCCGCTTCCGGGGCCGTCGCACCCGGTTGACCTACCGGCTCGAACGGTACGAGGACGACCGGCTGGTGTTCGTCGGGGAGAACCGCACGGTGACCGCCACGGACGACATCACCGTCCGCCCCTGGGACGGTCGGACGGTGGTGGTCTACCAAGCCCACCTGCGGTTCAAGGGCCTGGCCCGGCTTGCGGCACCCTTCCTGCGCCCCGCGTTCGAGGGGCTCGCCGACGGCGTCGCCGAGCAGCTGCCGCGTGTGCTCCGGACGCGCTGACAGCCGTTCAGGGGCCCGGCCGGGCCCCTGAACGCAGGTCAGACCAGGGTCTGCCAGTAGTACCAGAACCGCTGCAGGATCAGGACCGCGATCACCGCGTACCAGAGGACGGGGACCGCCCAGTGGTAGCGGGCCGCCTCCCGGACGACCGGGCGCAGGGCACCCGGGGTGCGGATCACGCCGGACTTCAGGTTGTGCAGCGTGGTGTACCAGAACAGCGGGATCATCGCCGCCCAGACCACCATGCAGTACGGGCAGAGCGCGCCGATCGAGTACAGGGTCTGCGTCATCAGCCAGGTGACGAAGCCGATCCCGAACAGGGTGCCGAGCTGGAGCCCGAGCCAGAACCGGCGTGCGTACACCGCTCCGGCCAGGATGCCCGCGCCGACGGCGACCACCACGGCGAAGGCGGCCAGGCCGATCAGCGAGTTGGGGAAGCCGAAGACCGAGGCCTGGTCGCTGAGCATCACCGAGCCGCAGCTGATGATCGGGTTGATGCTGCAGCTGGGGACGTAGGACGGGTCCTCCAGCAGCTTGATCTTGTCCAGGGTCAGCACGGCCGAGGCGAACAGCCCGAGCAGGCCCGTGACGACGAACAGCCAGCCGAGCCGTCTGCCGGCCGCGACGGGGGTGGTCACTTCGCCCCCGTGGTCTGCTGGACCAGGGCCTTGAAGGCGTCACCGGTGATCGGCTGGTTGCCGGGGAAGACGTTCAGCTGCTTGCCGTCGAGCTGGACGGTCGGGGTGCCGCTGACGCCGCTGTTGTCGAAGGCGGTGGAGACCTTGGCGGCCCAGGGCAGGTAGGTGCCCTCCTTGACCGCCTTGACGAAGGCGTCGGTCTTCAGGCCGGGGACCTGGCCGGCGAGGTCGAGGATGGTGTTGACGTCGCCGAAGCCGTCCTTGCGCTCGTCGGGCTGGTTGGCGTAGAGCACGTCGTGGAAGGCCTTGAACTTGTCCACGCCTTCGTTGAGCGCCGCACCCGCCGCGTTGAGCGCGGTCTTGGAGCCCTTGCCGCCGAGGTTCTTGTCCAGGAAGGTGGCGAGCTGGTACTCGATCTTGTATGTGCCGTCGTCCGCGAGCTGCTGCATGGTCTTGCCCGCGCTGCTCTCCAGCTGCTCGCAGACCGGGCAGCGGAAGTCCTCGTAGACCTTGAGGGTGTGCGGGGCGTCGGCCTTGCCGTAGGTGACCAGGGTGCCGTCGGCGCCCGAGACGTTCGCCGGGACGACGAGCGGGCCGGCGGCCGCGCTGTCGGCGGCGCCGTCACCGCTGTTGCCGCTCACGGCGAAGGCCACGCCGCCGACCAGGGCCAGTACGGCGACGGAGGAGACGCCGATCACCACCCGGCGACGGCGCTTCTCGGCCTGCACCTCGCGGGCGCGCTCCTCCTTGAGACGGGAGGTGGCGGACTGCTTCTTCTGCTGGTTGCTGCTCATGACGGTGTCGAATCCTGTCGCTGCGCACGCCGAAGGCGCGCGGGTACCTGGGGGGAGGCGGGACGCCCGGGCGGCAAAGGGCCCAGGGCGGTCGGACGGCCTACGCGAGGTGTACTTCAGCAGGCCGGTGCGAACACCGGCGGGCCACGCCGCAGGGCGGGCCGGAGCAGGATGTCGTCGGCCGGGATCCGGGCCCGGCTCGACTCGGGGATGGGCAGCCGCAGCACCGGACGGGCCGGGCGCGGGGCCGGCAGGCGGAGGAACCGCCAGGCACCGGCGAGCAGTTCGCCGAGCAGTCGGGAGGTGGTGGCCTGCCCGGTCAGTGCGGCCTCGCTGTGGCGCAGCGCCAGAGCGGCCAGCAGGGCGACCAGCAGGTGGCCGAAGAGCACCGGCAGCCCCGCCAGCGGCGCGGGCGTGCTGCCCGGGCTGAGCAGGAACTCGCCGATCGAACCGCCGGAGCAGACCAGCGGCTCGAAGCCGGCCAGTGGCCGGGTGCCGCCCGGCACGGCGCAGGTGAGCTGGCCGAGGTCGAACAGCACGCCGACGGCGAGCTGGGTGGGGAGCAGGACCGCGAGGATCCGGCCGAAGCCCCACCCCGAGCGGAGGACGGCGAACGCCACCAGGAAGGCGGCCACGCCCGCGAGCGCCATCACCGAGACCGGCAGCGGCTGCCCGGTCAGCACGACCTGGCCGAGGGCGGCAAGCGGCACGACGAGCGCGGCGAACACCGCCGCGCGCACCGTCCTGGTTGCCTGACTGCCCTTCATGCCGACGAGTCTGCCACAGCGGAGATATGGCGTGCGTGAGCCTGTGAGCCGCCTCACGGGGCTGCTGTGAGGTCGCTCACGGGACAGTTTCGGGGTCGGCGGGATCGGCAAGACCGAGCTGAAGCTGTTGCTCAGTGAGCTGGGCGTGCCAAGGACGACTGACCCGGTGGCACCGAGGAGTTGGCGGCCAGGTTCCGCTCGGAGCGCCGCCACTGAATTGCGGCTGTGGTGCGGCTCCGGAAAACCTCCGGCGGGCCGGGGCGGTCCGCTGACATAGTGGCCGGATGCGTCTGATCAAGTACGGCCACGCCTGTGTGCGCCTGGAGACCGACGGCCGAGTGCTGGTGATCGACCCGGGTACGTTCTCCGAGGCCGAAGCCCTGGACTCGGTCTCGGACGTGCTGGTGACCCACGAGCACGCCGACCACATCGACATCGCCAAGCTGGTGGCGGCCCGGGAGCAGAACCCGGCGCTCCGGGTGCACCTGCCGCGGCAGGCCGCCGAGCAGCTCCCGGAGCTGGGTGACTCGGCGGTCGTCGTCGAGGTGGGGCAGCGGTTCACCGCGGCCGGGTTCACCGTCGACGTGGTGGGCGGGGCCCATGCCGAGATCTACGACGGCCTGCCCGGCTGCGCGAACGTCGGCTTCGTGGTGGACGGCGATGTCTACCACCCCGGCGACTCGCTGTTCGTCCCGGAGCAGCCGGTGACCACGCTGCTGGTACCCGCCGCTGCGCCGTGGCTCAAGCTGGGCGAGGCACTGGACTTCGTCCGGGCGGTGAAGCCGGTCCGGGCGTTCCCGATCCACGACGCCTTCCTCAGCGAGCTCGGCCGGGGGAACTTCGACGGCTGGATGGACTTCAAGGGCGGCACCGAGTACGCCCGGGTTCCGCTCGGCGAGTCCGTGACGTTCTGACCCCGGAGACCCCCGACCGAGGGGTCCGGGGCCTTCGGCCGGTTACGGGTGGTGCGGGAGTGGAAGGAGTGCGGCGGGGGATCGGACGAGCGCTGAGGGGCACACGGTCATGGGCGAGGGCACGACGCGAACGGTACTGAACGGACTGGACGGCGCCGAACTGTCCGAACTCGCCTCCTTCTACCGCGAGTTGCACGCCAACCCGGAGCTCTCCTCGGCCGAGCACCGGACCGCCGCCGAGATCGCCCGCCGGGTGGAGAAGCTCGGCTGCCAGGTCACCACCGGGGTCGGCGGGACCGGGGTGGTCGGGGTGCTGCGGAACGGCGCCGGGCCGACCGTGCTGCTGCGGGCCGACTTCGACGGGCTGCCGGTCCGCGAGGAGACCGGGCTGCCGTACGCCTCGACCGCCACCGGGGTGGACCCGGACGGCCGGGAGGTGCCGGTGATGCACGCCTGCGGCCACGACATGCACGTGACCTGCCTGGTCGGGGCGCTGGGGCTGCTGGCCCGGTCGCTCGACGCCTGGTCGGGGACGGTGCTGGCGGTGTTCCAGCCGGCCGAGGAGACCGGGACGGGCGCGCGGGCGATGGTGGACGACGGCCTGTTCGAGCGGTTCGGCCGCCCGGACGTGGTGCTCGGGCAGCACGTCGCCCCGTACCCGGCCGGGATGGTGGGGCTGCACGCGGGACCGGCGTTCGCGGCCACCGACGCGCTGCGGATCAGGATGTTCGGCAAGGGCGCGCACGGCTCGCGGCCGGAGTCGTCGATCGACCCGGTGGTGATGGCCGCCGCGACCGTGCTGCGCCTGCAGACCCTGGTGTCGCGGGAGATCGCGGCGACCGAGACCGCCGTGGTCACGGTCGGCTCGCTGCACGCCGGGACCAAGGACAACATCATCCCGGCCGAGGCCGAGCTGAGAGTCAACATCCGCAGCTACACGCCGGAGGTCAGGACGGCCCTGCTGGCCGGGGTCGAACGGATCGTCAGGGCCGAGGCGGCCGCCTCCGGGGCGACCCGGGAGCCCGCGTTCACGCCCCTGGACAGCTTCCCGGTGCTGGTCAACGACCAGGCCGCGGCGGACCGGGCCAGGGCGGCGCTGGTGGCGCAGCTGGGGGAGCGGTGCGTGGCGGACCCGGGCCCGGTGACCGGCAGCGAGGACGTCGGCGCGTTCGGCGCGGCCGCCGGGGTGCCGACCTGCTACTGGCTGTTCGGTGGCACCGACCCGGCCGAGTACGCCCGCGCCGAGGCGGCCGGCCGGGTGGCCCAGGACATCCCGTCCAACCACTCGCCGCACTTCGCGCCGGTGATCGAGCCGACCCTGAGCACGGGCGTCACCGCGCTGGTGACCGTCGCGCTGGCCTGGCTGGGCCGGGGGTGACGGCCGGTCAGTAGGTGGAGGTGACCGGCCGGGAGTACCGGACGGTGTCGTCGTCGTCCGAGGTCACCGTGGTGGTGACCGAGCTGGCGACATACGACAGGACACCGATGACGATGAACACCACCAGCAGGCCGCGCCCCCCGCTGCTGAGCACCAGCGGCCGGGTCGCGGAGACCGGGGCGCCGCCGACGGGGGTGTCGATGGCGGTCTCGCCGAACAGGCCCTTGGGGTAGGCGGAGGTGAGCATCAGGTAGTACGCCTGGTACCGGTACCGGTAGCGGACGATGGCCGCGGTCGCCTCGAAGAGCGGGCGCGGCATCCGTCCCAGGAACAGCACCACCAGCCAGCTGATGAACGAGACCGTCCACCAGCCGACCATCAGCACGGCCTGGATGATCGCCGCCGGGATGAGCAGGATGATGCGGAAGAAGACCGCGAGCCGGTTCAGCTCACCGGGGCGGACCTCGATCCGGACGGGGTACTCGGGGGCGTCGAACCGGAACGGCGGGTAGGTGTCGACCAGCAGCATTGCGTACGCCTCCACCCGGGTGGTGTACGCGACGTAGTCGGTCAGGAAGCGGGCCGCGAACTCCGGCAGGCGGGCGGTGAACAATGCCCCGAACCAGCCGATCACCATGACGAAGAAGGCCACGATCGAGAGCAGCCAGACCACGATGAACTGCGGGATCAGCAGCAGGAGCCGGAAGAACACGGTGAGTCGGCTCTGTTGCTTCGGTTCCGGCACGTCCAGCGCCGGAAGCCACTCACGGCCGGGCGCCGGCAGCGTGGCGGATGCGTCCCACATGGTGTCTCCCTGAGGCTTCGTCAGCAGTCTCCTGCTCCGAAGATCGCAGGCGCCGCCGCCGCCCGCCCGCCGGGCTGGCCCGAACGGGAGCGGGTCAGGCGCGGCCCTCCAGCTCCAGCAGCTGCTGCTTGCGCTCCAGCCCGCCCGCGTAGCCGGTGAGCGAACCGTCCGCCCCGATCACCCGGTGGCAGGGCCGGATCACCAGCAGCGGGTTCGACCCGTTGGCCGTCCCGACGGCGCGGGCCGACTTGCGGGGGAGCCCCGCCCGCTCGGCCAGCTCGCCGTAGGTGACGGTGTGACCGTGCGGGACCTGCTCCAGGGCGGCCCACACCCGGCGCTGGAAGTCGGTGCCGTGCCCGGTGAACTCCAGGTCGAAGGAGGTCGACTCGCCCGCGAAGTACGCCCGCAGCTGCTCGGCCACCTCGGCGAAGGCCTCGGCCTTCTCGACCCAGTCGGGCTGTACGACAGCCGCGTTCCGCTGCCCCGTCGTCATCGACACCGAGGCGAGCGCCGTGCCGCCCTTGGCGGTGGCGGACTCCTCGCCGACCAGCAGCAGGTCGCCGAGCGGGCTCTCGAGGGTGGTCCAGACGGTGATCACGGTCTCTCCCAGGGATCGGGGTGTTCGTACCTGACCCAGTCTGCCCGGTGGCCGGACGGTCGACCGGCGGAAATCGGACGCCGCGTTCAGGAGGGTCGGCGGGTGGTCGACGGCCGGTGTCCCGCCACCAGGACGGCTCCGGCGGCGGCCGCCACCACGCCGGCGGCGAGGAAGCCGCCGTTGGAGCGCCAGGAGAGCACCGACCAGCGCGACTGGGCGGACAGCAGCGAGCCGGTGCTCAGCCAGGACCCGGCCGAGATCAGCGAGAGCGCGGAGCCGATCGAGCCAAGCGAGAGCACGCTGCCGACCGAGCCGACGGACAGCACGGAGCCGACGGACCCGACGGAGAGCACCGAGCCCACCGAGCCGATCGACAGTACGGAGTCCTTGGACCAGAGCGACAGTGGCGAGTCAGCGAGAGTCGACATGCTCCGATCCTAGTGCTGGGACGGGGGTCTGATGGTGTGTCAGATCGAGTGGGATCATCGCGTCCACATATGTGGAAGGGATACGTAATTTAGGATAACTATTGACCTGCTGGATACCTGTCAGCACCATGATGGGCGGCTGCCTCTCCCCCCACTGCTCTGGAGGTACGTTGTCCCCACGAAATCTCGTCGCGCTCGCCTGCGCGGCGACGGTGCTGCTGGCTGCCGGCGGGTTCGCCGTCGAAGCAAATGGCATGTCACCCAACGGAGTTCAGGAACAGTCCAGCAGCTCGCTGGACCTCTCGAAGGCCAACCGCCGAGCGCCCGTGACCGGTCTGTACGACTGGTCCAAGGCGGGCTACCGGGGCGGCGCGGACCTGCCCGGTGCGGCCGACACCAACCCGGATGCCGCCTGTCAGATCACCCCGGCCGAGCTGGCCGCGCTTGGGGTGCGCCCCGACGACGGGGTGGACGACTCGGCGGGCCTGCAGTCCGCCATCGACCAGATCCGGACCGCCTGCTCGCCGAGCGCGAGCTACACCAAGCTCTCGCTGATCACCCTGCCGACCGGTGTGCTCCAGGTCTCCCGGCAACTCGGCGTCGATGCCGACTACTTGACGATCCGTGGCGCGGGCAGCGGAGCCGGCGGCAGCCGGATCGTGTTCCGGCCGGACGCCGACACCCGGTACGACGCGCTGACGCCGGACGGTTCGGACTGGGACGAGGACGGGATGACCTCGGGCTCGGCCAAGGGCGGCTGGATCTGGCCGGGACGCGGGCTGTTCCGGGTGCAGTCGCGCGGCGTGAACAGCGCCTACGCCAGTGAGTACGCGGCGGCGCCGGCCAACCGGAAGGACCTCTTCGAGGGCACGGTCAACGTGCACTGGAAGGCGGGCCTGAAGCTTCGGGAGAAGACCGGCGGTGCCGGGTTCGCGGCCAGGACAGGCGACACCGTGGTGCCGCTGGCGACCAGCGGCGCACTGACCAACCTCCAGGTCGGCGGACTGGTCAACATCCGGGCCGCCAACTCGCTGAAGTTCTACGCCCAGCAGGACATCCAGCCGGCCGACGGCACGCTGCAGAACATCCATATGCGGCAGCAGATCTTCACCGTCACCGCCGTCGACACCACCAACCGGACCATCACGCTGGACAAGCCGCTGGAGTACGACGTCCCGGTCACCTCGACCTCGGACGGCTCGGCCGCGATCGACGGTGCGGTCTACGACTCCAAGGCCGCGCCGATCGTGGACCCGGTGCTCGGGGTCGGCTTCGAGAACTTCGCGCTCACCCAGGACATGCCGGGGCTGAACGCCGCGGATGCGGTGCACAACTACGGCAACATGTCGCCCGCCGACGAGATGCACGGCATCGTCTTCAAGTGGGCCGCCAACTCCTGGGTCCGGGGCATCCGGACCGAGATGACCGGGTCGCACCCGATCGTCACCGAGGAGGCGTACCACCTGCAGATCGTGAACAACCAGCTGGACGGCTCCTGGAACAAGGGCAAGGGCGGCAACGGGTACTTCAGGGGCTCCCGGGTCTGGGACTCGCTGTACGCGGGCAACACCTCGCGCAACCTGCGGCACTTCACCTTCCAGTGGTCCGCCTCCGGCAACGTGGTGATCGGCAACGACTTCGACTCCGACATCAACCTGCACGGCGGGTGGGAGCGGAACAACCTGATCGAGTTCAACACGGTGACCGTGCCGTACGAGCACCGGTCCGCCAACTGCCGCTCCAACTGCGGCGAGGAGGGCGGGGGAGGGCCGGACGCCTCCACCTGGTTCCCGATCTGGTGGGGCGCGGGCAAGAAGGCGGTGAAGTGGTCCGGCTCCAGCGGGCCGCACAACGTCTTCTTCAACAACACCATGACCAAGCAGGCGACCGCCGGGGCGGCGTACACCCCGTACTACGCCGACCGTCAGCGGATCTACCAGTTCGGCTGGAACGGTACGGCCTGGCAGCACCTGGACTCCGGGGGCACGCCGATCCCGGACTGGGCCGGGCGGGAGCAGCTGGACTTCACCGGCGGGCACGGGGTGGACGCGACCCGGACGGATGCGGGGGCCTCGCTCTTCCTCAAGTCGGTGAACGGGGCCACTCCTTCACCCTCGCCGAGCCAGAGCCAGAGCCAGAGCCCGAGCCCGAGCCCGAGCCCGAGCCCGAGTCCCAGCCCGAGCCCGACCGTCAGCCCGTCGCCGACCGGTGCCGGCTGCCTGACCGCGCGGACGGTCAAGGGGTCGAGCTGGAGCAGCGGGTACGGCATGGACGTCTTCGTCAAGAACAACTGTGCGGTCAAGAGCACGAGTTGGACGGTGGAGTTCGACCTGCCGTCCGGGACTTCGGTCTCCAGCAGCTGGTCGTCCACCAGGACGCAGAGCGGTCAGCACTACAGGTTCGTCAACGTCAGCTACAACGGCGCCATCGCGCCCGGCCAGGAGGAGAGCTTCGGCTTCAACGCCGCCGGTCTCGGCCTGCCGTCCAACCTCACCGCCCGCTGATGGGAGCCGTACGGATGCGCAGAACAGTACTGGGCGGCTTCACCGCCGCCGCGTTGGCCGCCGCGAGCCTGCTGGCGCTGCCCGCGCACGCGGCGGCGCCGAAGCTGACCGCCAAGGTGGTGCAGGGGTCGGTGTGGAGCAGCGGCTACGGAGCCGACGTGGTGATCGCCAACAACGGGGATGCCGCTTCGACGAGTTGGACGGTGGAGTTCGATCTGCCGTCCGGGACTTCGGTCTCCAGCAGTTGGTCGTCCACCAGGACGCAGAGCGGTCAGCACTACAGGTTCGTCAACGTCAGCTACAACGGGAGCATCGCGGTCGGAGCCACCGAGAGCTTCGGCTTCAACGCGAGCGGGCTCGGGCTGCCGCTGAACTGCACTGTCAACGGGGCTCCCTGCGGCGGGGGTTCGACCACCCCTAGTCCGACGCCGAGCCCGAGCCCGACGGCCACGGCATCGCCCACGCCGTCCCCGACCCCGACGCCCACGACACCGCCCGGTCCGGTGGTCGACGTCTCGACCGCCGCCCAGCTGAGCGGTGCGCTGGCGGCGGCTGCGCCGGGCCAGACCATCCGGCTGGCGCCGGGCGAGTACCACGGAGCGTTCGCCGTCACCCGGCCCGGCACGGCGGCGCAGCGGATCACGCTGACCGGGCCGCGGACGGCCGTGCTGGTCAACGACGGGCCTTCGGGTGACCCGCCCGCCTGTCCGGAGCCGACGGCCGGCTGGGACCCGGGTTACGGCCTCTGGCTGGCCGGGGCGCCGTACTGGAACCTGACCGGCTTCACCGTGAAGGACTCCAAGAAGGGTGTGGTGCTGGACAGTTCACACCACGTCACGGTGGACGGGGTGTACGTCCACCACGTCGAGGAGGAGGGGGTGCACTTCCGCCGGTCCTCGGCCGACGGGGTGATCCGCAACTCGGTGATCGAGTACACCGGGCTGGTCCAGCCCGGGTACGGCGAAGGGGTCTACCTCGGTTCGGCGGGCTCGAACTGGGGCTGCCACGGCAACACCGGCGGGGCGGACCGTTCCGACCGGGTGCTGGTGGAGAACAACCGGATCGGCCCGTACATCGCGGCCGAGCCGATCGACGTCAAGGAGGGCACGTACGCCGGGATCATCCGGGGCAACACCTTCGACGGGCGCGGGATCAGCGGGCAGAACTCGGCCGACTCCTGGATCGACGTCAAGGGCATCGACTACCTGATCGAGGGCAACACCGGAAGCTTCGCCGCACCGGGCACCTTCGCCAACGGGTACGAGACGCACAACCCGAGCAGCACGCCGTCCTTCCCGAACGGCTGCGGCAACGTGTGGCGGAACAACTCCTCGGACCTGGGCGGGGTGGGGGCCTACGCCATCAAGATCACCTCGGCGTCGAGCTGTTCGGCCCGGCCCAACGTGGTCTACGCCTCCAACACCGTCACCAGGGCGGTGAGCGGCCTGACCAACGTCCCCGTCACGCCGTAGCGCGACGGGGACGCCGGCCGGCTATCTGATGCCGTGACGGCGGAGCGTACTGGCGAGGGCGGTGGTGTGGGACACCACCGCCTTCGCGACGCGTGCCACCTCCTGCTCGGTGGCGGCGGCGACCGGCATCGAGCAGCTGATCGCGTCGGTGGCGGGAATCCGGTAGTGCACGGGGGCGGAGAGGCAGCTGACCCCCGGGGTGCCCTGTTCGCGTTCCAGCGCCCAGCCCCGGTCCCGGGTGCGGGCCAGTTCGGCGTGCAGTGCGGCGCGGTCGGTGACGGTGTGCGGGGTGAGCGCGGTGAGCTCGGCCGGCAGTATCGCGTCCACCTCGGCGGTGGTCAGCTCGGCGAGCAACGCCTGCCCCAGGGCGGTGAGATGAGCCGGCAGGCGCCGGCCGACCCGGGACACCAGCCGGACTGTGTCGCGGGCCTCCCGGCTGGCCAGGTAGAGCACGTAGGCGTCGTCCCGGCGGGCGAAGTGCACGGTGTAGCCGGTCTCGGCCCGGAGGTCCTCCAGGGCCTCGTTGGCGTACGGCAGCGCCGGGTCGCGGTCCAGGTAGGCGGTGCCGGAGAGCAGCGCGTGCGGCCCGACGCCGAAGGAGGAGCCGCTGTCGTCGGCCTCCACCCACTTGAGTTCGCGCAGGGTCCGGATCAGGGCGTGCAGGCTGCTGCGGGGGTAACCGAGGCGTTCCTGCAGCTCGCTGACGGTCAGTCGGTCGGGGGAGGCGGCGAGTGCCTCCAGGATGCGCACGGTGCGCTCGGCCGACTTGACCGTCGAGGCGTCCGGTTGGGCAGCGGGCATGTCCACCATCCAGATAAGTGCCGCAGGAGTGTTGACCGCCATAGTAACGGACGCTAACTTTCCCTTGCAGCGCTGCCACACTCTCAGATTCTGTCCATATACGTAGACAGGACTTCGATGCTCCGCAGATCCGCAGCCACCCTTGCGGCCGTTCTGGCCGCCGCCGTGGCCCTCTCCACCCTGACCGCGTGCGGCTCCGGCGACAGCCCGGGCGCCACCGACGACAAGTCGCCGCTGGAGATCTGGGTGCGCAAGCCCCCGGGCTCCAACACCGAGAAGACCCACCAGCAACTGGCCGCGAAGTTCACCGAGTTGACCGGCGTGCCGGTCCACGTCACCGCGCTGTTCGACGACTTCGAGACCAAGCTGCAGCAGGCCGCGGCGCAGAAGAAGCTGCCGGACCTGATCGTCAACGACACCGCCCAGCTCGGCACCCTGGTCAAGCAGGGCCTGGTCCGCGAGGTCGACCGGTCGGCCACCAAGGGCGGCGACCAGCTGATACCCGCGTCCTGGGACGCGGCCAAGGGGACCGACGGCAAGTACTACGGCGTCCCGTTCTCGGCGCAGACCTTCGGGCTCTTCATCCGCAAGGACTGGCGGGAGAAGCTCGGTCTGCCGCAGCCCACCAGCTGGGACGAACTCGACGCGCTGGCAGGCGCGTTCACCACCCGGGATCCGGACGGCAACGGCAAGGCCGACAGCTACGGCTACGTGGTCCCCGGCTCCACCAAGCGCGGCTACCTGGACTGGTACTTCTCCAGCTTCCTGTGGTCGGCGGGTGGCGACTACTTCGCCAAGGACGGGAAGACGCCCGCGATCGCCGACCCGGCCTCGGTGCTGGCGGCGCAGCGGCTCAAGGACCAGTTCTGCACCGCGAAGAGCGTGGTGCCGGGCGCGGCCACCGCCGAGACCACCCAGGCGCACCCGCTGTTCGAGACCGGCAAGGGCGGCATCTACTTCACCGGCCCGTACAACATGGCGCGGTTCGACAAGAGTCTCGGCAAGGACAAGTACGAGGTGATCGCGCTGCCCGCCGGTCCGGGTGGCCGGAGCGTCTCGCTGGCCGAGGGGGAGAACGCTTACCTGATGGCCGGTTCGAAGAACCGCTCCGGGCAGCAGAAGTACGCCGAGTTCCTGGTCTCCGCCGAGGGGCAGACCATCGGGATGGCGGGTGACACCGACGGCAACGTGGTCCGACTGCCCGTCAACAAGGGCGTGGACCTGGCGACCGTCCGCAAGGACCAGCGCTGGCTGGTCTTCGACAAGGTCTACCGGGAGGCCGGCCGGTACGCGCCGGTGGTGAAGGAGTGGACCCCGTTCCGGCAGGCCTCCGCCGAGGCGCTGAACGGCATGGTGGCCGACTGCGGCTCCGACCCCAAGGCGGTGCTCACCAAGCTGGCGGGCACCTTCGCCGCAGAGCTGACGAAGCAGGGGGCCGGCTCCTGATGTGGCTGAGGCCCTCGGGCGGGTGGAGCCGGCTCAACCGCCGGGGCCGGCTCACTCCCTGGCTGTTCCTGGCCCCGGCGCTGGTGCTCTTCGCGCTCTTCAAGTTCCTGCCGATGTGGCGGGCGGTCGAGATGAGTTTCCACGAGGTGCGGCCCTACCTGGGGGACCGCTGGGTCGGCGGGGCCAACTACCAACAGGTGGTCACCGACGAGGCGTTCCTCAGCGCGATCTGGCACACCCTGCTGCTGGCGGTCGGCCAGACCGGCGGCTCGGTGCTGCTCGGTCTGGCCCTCGCGCTGGTGCTGGAGGGCACCGCGCGGCGGCTGTGGATCGTCCGCACCGCGGTCTTCCTGCCGACCGTCACCGCGATGGCGGTGGTCGCCGAGGTCTGGCGGATCCTCTACTACCCGGCGCCCGACGGCATGGTGAACGGCCTGTTGAGCTGGGTCGGGGTGGGGCCCTCGCAGTTCCTCAACAGCCCGGACAGCGCGCTCTGGTCGGTCATGACGGTCGGGGTCTGGCGCGGTGCGCCGTACGACATGATGATCTTCCTGGCCGCGCTCGCCGGGGTGGACCGCACCCTCTACGAGGCCGCCGCCGCCGACGGTGCGGGGGTGTGGCGGCGGGTCTGGCACGTGACGCTGCCCGCGCTGCGGCCGGCCTTCGTCATCCTGTTCACCCTGGCGGCCATCCGCAGCCTGCGGGTCTTCACCGAGATCTTCCTGCTCACCAACGGCGGGCCGAACGGCTCGACCGAGGTGCTGATGACCCTGATCTACCGACTCGGGCTGGAGCGCGGGGAGTTGGGCGTGGCGGCGGCCGGGTCGATGGTGCTGCTCGGCGTCTCGGTGCTGCTCACTCTGCTGGTCAGGCTCGGCCGGGCCCGGGCCGTGCACTCCGGAAAGGCCGGGACATGAAGAACCGTCAACTCGACACCGCCCTGGGCCTGGAGACCCGGAACGGTCCGCTCGCCCTGATCGGCAAGCTGGTGCTCTACGGGCTGCTGGTACTGGTCTTCGCCGGCCCGCTGCTCGCTCTGCTGGTCAGCGCGTTCAGCCCGGTCAGCGACCCGACCTCGCTCACCCTGCTGCCGACCGACTTCACGCTGGCCAACTTCCGGGCCGCCTTCGACCGGGACGTGCTGCGCTACCTGCTCAACTCCTTTCTGGTGGTGGGTGGTGGGCTGCTGCTCCAGGTCGGGGTGAGCATCTCGGCCGGCTACGCACTGGCCCGTAAGCGGTTCCCGGGGATGCGGCTGGTGCTGCTGCTGATCCTGTCCACCATGATGCTTCCGGAGGAGGTGCTGGCGATCCCGCTCTCGCTGGTGCTCTCCGACCTCTCGCTGACCGGCAGCCTATGGGGCATGATCGTCCCGGTCGGTGCCTGGGCGTTCTCGATCCTGGTGACCGCCGAGTTCATGAAGGAGATCCCGCTCGAGCTGGAGGAGGCCGCCCGGCTGGACGGCGCCGGTGACCTGCGGATCTTCTGGTCGGTGGTGCTGCCGCTGTGCAAGCCCGCGCTCGGCGTGATCGGCATCTTCGGCTTCACCATGATCTGGGACCAGTACATGCTGCCGCTGCTGGTCGCCACCGACGCCAGGCAGTTCACCCTGCCGCTCGCGCTGCGCACCCTGCGCGCCGACGAACAGGTCGGCGTCGGCGTGCTGCTGGCCTCCGCGCTGCTCGCCCTGCTGCCGAGTGTGCTGGCCTTCCTGGCGATGCAGCGGCAGTTCATGCGCGGGCTCACCTCCGGCGCGGTCAAGGGCTAACCCTCAATCACCTTTCTCATCAGGAGATTTCATGCGCCTGCACGGCCTTCTGTCGTTTCCACTGACCCCGTTCACCGACGACGACAAGGTGGACCTGGCGGTCTTCGCCGAGCATCTGGAGCAGCAGGTCGCCGCCGGGCCCGCCGCGCTCTTCGTGGCCTGCGGCACCGGCGAGTTCACCGCTCTGGCACTGGACGAGTACCGCGACCTGGTGGCCACCGCGGTCCGGGTCGCCGACGGCCGGCTGCCGGTGGTGGCAGGCTGCGGCGGCGGCCCTCGGATGGCCCGGGACTTCGCCCTCGTCGCCGCCGAGTGCGGTGCGGACGGACTGCTGCTGCTGCCGCCCTACCTGGTCACCTCCACTCCGGGCGGGTTGGTCGAGCACGTCCGCTACGTCGCCTCGGCGACCGGCCTGCCGGTGGTGGTCTACCAGCGCGCCAACGCCGTACTCGACGAGGCCGCCGCCCTGGCGCTGCTCGATCTGCCGACCGTGACCGGCATCAAGGACGGCCGGGGCGACGTGGACGCGATGCTCCGGCTGGTCACCGCCGTCCGCACCAGCGGACACCCCAGGGCCGCCGAGTTCGGCTTCCTGAACGGGCTGCCGACCGCCGAACTCTCGGTCCAGGCCTACCGGGCGATCGGCGTGGAGTGCTACTCCTCGGCGGTGCTCTGCTTCGCCCCCGACCTGGCCACCGCCTTCCACCGGGCGGTCGAGCGGGGTGACCACGACACCGTCTGGCTGCTGCTGGCCGAGTTCTACCTGCCGCTGGTCGCGCTCCGCGACCGGGTCCCCGGGTACGCGGTCGCGCTGGTCAAGGCCGGGGCCCGGCTGGCCGGTCTGGCGGTGGGAAGTGTCCGGCCGCCGCTGGTGGACGCCTCGCCGGAACACGTCCGGGAACTGGGCCGCATTCTGGCGCGCGGCCGGGCCGCCCTGGCTACCGTGGCGGAATGATGCGTATCCGGGAAGTGGTGATCACACCGCTCGCCTTCGCCGACCCGCCGCTGCTCAACTCGGCCGGGGCGCACCAGCCCTGGGCCCTCCGGGCGGTGGTCGAACTGCGGTGCGGCGACGGCCTGGTGGGTCTGGGGGAGACCTACGGGGACGCGCCGCACCTGGCGCTGCTGCGCGCGGTCGCCCCGACGCTGACCGGGCTCGACCCGTTCGACACCAACGGGCTGCTGCGCCGGATCCGGGCCGTGCTCGGTGATACCGACGCCCCGGACAAGCACGGCCTGACCGGTGGCTCCACCCCGCAGAAGACCGCGCTTCGGGTGCTCAGCCCGTTCGAGGTGGCCTGCCTGGACCTGCAGGGGCAGATCGTCGGACGCCCGGTGGTGGATCTGCTCGGCGGCCGGGTCAGGGACGAAGTACCGTACTCCGCCTATCTGTTCTACAAGTGGGCGGGCCACCCGGGCGCGGCCGAGGACGAGTACGGCGCGGCGCTGGACCCGGACGGGGTCGTGGCCCAGGCCAGGCAGCTGGTCGAGCGGTACGGCTTCGGCTCGATCAAGCTCAAGGGTGGAGTGTTCCCGCCGGAGCAGGAGGTCGAGGCGATCCACGCACTGCGCGCCGCCTTCCCCGCCCACCCGCTCCGGATCGACCCCAACGCCGCCTGGACGGTGCCCACTTCGCTCCGGGTCGCGGCCGAGACCGACGGGCTGCTGGAGTACCTGGAGGACCCCACCCCCGGCATCCCCGGGATGGCCGAGGTGGCCCGCGGCGCGGCGATGCCGCTGGCCACCAACATGTGCGTGGTCAGCCCCGCCGACCTGCCCGAGGGCTTCGGGCAGCGCGCGGTGGGCGTGCTGCTCGCCGACCATCACTACTGGGGCGGGCTGCGCCGCTCGGCCGAACTCGCCGCCACCTGCCGCACCTGGGGCGTCGGGGTCTCGATGCACTCCAACAGCCACCTCGGCATCAGTCTGGCCGCGATGACCCACCTCGGCGCCGCCCTGCCCGAACTCACCTACGCCGCCGACACCCACACCCCCTGGCAGTACGGCGAGGACGTGCTCGCCGAACCGCTGCGGATCGTCGACGGCGCCGTCCGGGTGCCCGACGCCCCCGGCCTGGGCGTCCGGCTCGACCCCGACGCGCTGGCCCGGCTGCACGAGAACTACCTGCGCTGCGGCATCCGGGAGCGCGACGACACCGCGTACCTGCGCAGCATCGACCCGACCTTCGAGAAGCGGCGGCCGAAGTGGTGACCGTCTCCGCCCACGCCTTCCCGTGGGACGTGCTCGGCGACCCGGCCTTCGCCGGCCGGGTGTCGGAGGCCGGCCTGGACGCCGTGACGCTCGCCGTCAGTTACCACTCCACCCGGGCCGCCACCCCGCAGCACCCGCACCGGCGGCTGGTGGACGCCCGGTACGCCGCGCTCTACCGGCCGGTCCGGCCGTCGGCCTGGGCCGGGCGGCGGCTGGCGCCGCTCGCCCCGGACTGGCTGACCGAGCCCGATCCGGCCGGCGAGGCGATCGCGGCGCTGACGGCGGCCGGCATCCCGGTGAACGCCTGGGTGGTGCTCGCGCACAACAGTCGACTCGGCCTGATGGCACCGGAGTTGACGGTGCTCAACTGCTACGGCGAGCGCTACCCGTACGCGCTCTGCCCGAGCCGCCCCGAGGTCCGGGAGCACTGCGTCACGCTCGCCGTCGAGGCGCTGCGCGGGCTGCCCGGCGGGGCGCTGCGCGGCGTCTCGCTGGAGTCGGCGGGGCAGCTGGGCGCGAGCCACTTCGGCTGCCACGAGAAGACCGACGGCGCGTACTCGCCGACCGCGCTGCGGGCGCTGTCGGTGTGCTGCTGTTCCGGCTGCCGGCAGAGCTGGGGAGACATCGGGGACGTGACCGGGCGGCTGCGGGCCGCGGTGGAGCGGGACGAGTGGCTGCCGGCGCCGCTCGCCGCCGCCCTGCTCGCGGCCCGGCAGCTGTCGGCGGATCTGCTGCGCCGTGAAGTACTGTCGGCAGTGCGGCAGTTGCTTCCGGGAGTGCCCGTCACCCTGCACGCCCACCCCGACCCCTGGGCCACCGGCCCGTCGCCCGGCCTGACCCCGGCCGCGTCCGCCGAGGTGGACGCGCTGCTGGTGCCGTGCTGGCCGACCACCCCTGCCAGTGCCGACCTGGTCCGCAGCGCGGCCGAGTCCGGCCGCCCGGTCGACGCGTACGTGACCGTGCTGCCCCCGGCCGACCCGGCCGAACTGTCGGCCCACGTCCGGCGGTTGCGGGCGGCGGGCGCCGAACGGCTCAGCCTGTACCACCTCGGCCTGCTGCCCGCCCGGCAGCAGCCGCTGCTGGCCGCACTGGCCAAGGAGTTCCGTGACCACCCGGCCGTACAGAGGAGTTGACGTTCATGCACATTCTGCTGACCGGAGCCGCCGGTGGCGTCGGTACGATGCTGCGCGAGCTGCTGCCCGGCTACGGGCACACCCTGCGGCTCGCCGATCTGCGGCCGATTTCGGACACCGATTCGCTGGTGTTCGACCTGCGGGACGGTGCGGCGGTGCGGGAGGCCGTGCGCGGTGTGGACGCGGTGGTCCACCTGGGCGGGATCTCGGTGGAGGACAGCTTCGCCAACATCCTCGGCGCCAACATCCAGGGCAGCTACGAGCTGTACGAGGCCGTCCGGGCCGAGGGCGTCGGGCGGGTGGTCTACGCGAGCAGCAACCACGCGGTGGGCTACACCCCGCTCGACCCCTCGCTCGACTCGTCCGAGCTGATCGGTACCGACATCCCCAGCCGGCCGGACACCTACTACGGCCTGTCCAAGGTCTTCGGCGAGGGCCTCGCCTCGCTGTATGCCGACAAGTACGGCGTGCAGACGGTGTCGATCCGGATCGGCTCCTGCTTCCCCGAGCCCCGCTCGGCCCGCGCGCTCGCCACCTGGCTCAGCCCCGCCGACTGCGCCCGGCTGGTGCACGCCGCGCTCACCGCACCCGACGTCGGCCACACCGTCGTCAACGGCATCAGCGCCAACACCCGCGCCTGGTGGGATCTCTCCGGCGCCCGGAAGCTCGGCTACCAGCCGCAGGACGACGCCGAGGCGTACGCGGGCCAACTGCCGCCGCTCGACCCCGACAGCGCCGACGCCCGACTGCTCGGAGGCTGGTTCACCACGCTCTGATCCGACGGTCGCCCGACCGGGCGTGAGGTAACTTCCTAGTCCTGCATCGAAATGATCAGGACCGGAGGAAGCCATGAGCCGCCAGTTGCCCGTCGGACCGGGCGGGCAGGCCGCTGCCCAGCCGTGGAACCGGCAACGGCTGCGCAGCAACAACGAGTGGCTGCTGCTGGAACGGCTGCGTACCGACGGCCCCTCCTCCCGGGCCCAACTGGCCCGGGACACCGGGCTGTCCAAGCCCACCGTGTCGGCGGCACTGGCGACTCTGGAGCAGGGCGGGCTGGTCCGGGAGGCGGGCCTCTTCGCCCCCGAACGCGGCCGGACCGCCGTGCTCTACGAGCCGGATCCGGCGGCCGGTCACGTGCTCGGTGTGGACATCGGCCGGGGCCGACTCAGGGTCGCGGTCGCGGACCTGACCGGAGAGCTGATCGCCCGTCGGGACGTACCCAACCACGGCCGCTCGGCGGACGAGGTGGCCGACGCGGTGGTGGCGGCGGCCCAGGAGGCCACCGCCGAGGCCGGACTCACGGCGGACCGGATCGTGCACGCGGTGGTCGGCACACCGGGGGTCTGGGACGAGCAGCGGCGCAGCGTCCGCTACGCCGGGAACCTGCCGGGCTGGGGGCGGCCCGGGCTGCTGGACCGGATCGCCGAGGGCCTGGCCACCACCGTCACCGTCGGCAACGACGCCAACCTGGCCGCCCTGGGCGAGTACGCCTTCGGGGCCGGCGCGGGCGGCCGGGTCTTCGTCTACCTGCTGGTCGGCACCGGCCTCGGGGTCGGCGTGGTCAAGGACGGCGAACTGCTGGCCGGAGCGCACGGCGCGGCCGGCGAGATCGGTACGCTCCCGGCGCCGGGGCAGCGGGCCACCCTGGAGGAGACCGTCTGCGCCGAGGCGGTGGTGCGTTCGGCCCAGGAGCTCGGCCTGTCCGGCTCGCTGACGGCGGAACAGGTCTTCGAGGCGGCCCGGGACGGGGTGCCCGCCGCCCTCGAGGTGGTGCGGGTCGAGGCCGAACGCCTCGCGTACGCCGTCGCGCTGGTCTCGGCGGTGCTCGACCCCGACCTGGTGGTGCTCGGCGGCGGCATCGGCTGCAGCGCCGACCTGCTGCTGGAGCCGGTGGAGCGGGCGCTGCACGGTCTCACCCCGCTGCGGCCGAAGCTTGTACCGAGCCGGCTCGGCCACGAGGCGGTGCTGCTCGGCGCCGKCGCGACGGCGCTGGACACCGCCCGGCCGGAGGTGTTCGAGCGGCGGACGGCCTCGTGACCCAGCCCCTGCCGGGGGTAGGTCGGATACCGCCCGGGTCCGCCGCCGGACTGGTCTGGACCTCCGGTCGATGGCGTACGCTTCCGAAAGTTTGACGAGCCCGACACGACGCCACGCGCCCCGCCGCACAGCCAGTCAGGAGACCAGGACCCTTGACCGCGATCCCCGGCACCGAGCCGGCCGAGCTGGACGACCTGGACGAGCACCCGGACTCCGGGAAGGGCCCGGCCGAGCCGGGGGACCGCCCCCGGGAGTCGCTCCGTGAGTGGTTCCGCCGTGTCTCCGAGGAGTACGGCCCCGCGCTGGCCCTGTTCGGTCTGCTGAAGCTGACCGGGTTCACCGTCTTCATGTGGCTGCTCACCTGGTCCGGAGAGTACCTGACCAAGAACCCCCGGTTCGGCGGTGGCGCGCGGCCCTGGGACGTGGTGGCCGGCTGGGACGGCTGGTGGTACCGGCAGGTCGCCGAGAACGGCTACGACCCCCGGCTGGTGAAGATCGGCCCGCCGCCCTTCGAGTTCGAGCAGAACTCGGTCGCCTTCTTCCCGCTCTACCCCGGCATGGTGAAGCTGGTCTCCAGCGTCACCGGCCTCGGCTCCTACGGCGCGGGCATGCTGGTCTCGGTGGTCGCCTCGTTCGTCGCCGCGGCCGGGATCTACGCCCTGACCGCCAGACTGTTCGACCGGCGGACGGGCCTGATCGCCGCCGCCGTCTGGGCCGTCTTCCCCGGCTCCGGCGTCGAGTGGGCGGTCTACTCCGACTCGCTCTTCGTCGCGCTGGCCGCCTGGTCCTGCTACTTCGTGCTGGAGCGCCGCTGGCKGGCGGCCGGCGTCACCGTCTTCATGGCCGGTCTCAACCGGCCCACCGCCGCCGCCCTGGTGGCCGCCCTCGGCGTGGCCGCCCTGATCGCGCTGTACCGGCGCAAGGACGGCTGGATCGGACCGGTCTCCGCCGTCCTGATCGCCCCGCTCGGCATCTTCGGCTACCTGGCCTGGGCGAACTGGCGGATGGGCGACTGGAGCGCCTACTTCAAGCTCCAGAAGGGCGGCTGGCTGCACTTCTTCGACTACGGCGAGCACACCTTCAACGTGCTGCGCACCATCCTGCTCGGCCGGGGCGGGTACGCCTTCACGTACCCGACCGAGGACATGATCGCGCTGGGGCTGGTGGTGCTGCTGCCGATCCTGCTGTTCCTGCTGATCCGCCTGCGGGTGCCGGTCTTCCTGCTGGTCTTCACCCTGATCACGGTCGTGCTGGTGCTCGGCAGCGCCCAGATCTTCGGCAACACCTCCCGCTACCTGCTGCCCTGCTTCCCGCTCTTCCTGCCGATCGCGGTCGCCCTCCGGCGGGTGTCGCTGCCTTCGCTGGTCGCCGTGTTCGGCGTCACGGCAGTGGCCAGCGGGTGGTACGCGGGGTACGTGCTGTTCGAGCTCGGCATCCCGTAAGCCGGCTGTGTGAGCTGGTCCGAGCCGGGTAGGCGCCCGGCGAGACCACCAGCGGGAGTCTGCCATGACGTTCCCTCCGAACGACCCGGTGCCACCCACCCCCACGCCCGCACCCGGCCCGGGGCCAGGACGAGCACTGCCGGTTCGTGATGTGTTGGCCTTGTTGCAAGGTCGATACGCTATGAGGACAGCTAATCCACCGCTCATATGATGAGATGGGCGATGCTGTTGCTGCTCATTCAGTTGGCGCCGGGGATGCCGAGCAAGGGGACAGCTCTGGTCGCAGCAGGGGGATTTGATGTCGCAGCAGATCGTGGTGGACCCGGTCAGTCTTCGGGCTGAGGGGAAGAGTATGGCGGCGGTCGGTGACGATTTCTCGGCTGCTGTGAAGGATTTGTCGGCGAAGTTGGAGGCCCTGGAGAAGGGTGATACTCCGCCGTGGGGTGACGACGACTTGGGTGAGAAGTTCGGTGTTGTGTACGAGGGTCTGCGGGACGGGATGAAGGAGTCGATGGCTTCTTTGGGGACGCGGATCGGGGAGATCGGGCAGAAGTTGCAGGGTATGGCGGCCAGTCACGAGGCGAACGAGTCGGCGACGGATGGTTCGTTCCGGACGATGGAGGGTTCGCAGGGGATGGTCGGGGGCCGGATCGGTGCGTTGCACCGGCCGCAGGTGATCTGAGGGTTCGTCTGATCTGAGGGTTCGTCGTTCGGCGTCTGCCGTTCTTGCTGGGTTCCGTGTTGCCGTGAAGTGGTCGTCATTACTGGGGGTTTGACGAAGTGTCGCTGATGTTGCCGGACAGTGTTGAGTGGGTCCTGGAGATGCTCGGCTTCGACTGGCCGAAGGCGGACGAGGACAAGCTCATGGAGTCCGCGCAGGTGTGGCGTGGGAGAAGTTCTCCGCCGGKGGCAGTGACGGGTATCTGGCGGAYGCGGCGACGGCGTCGCGGCTGATCGCGGCGGCGTTCGAYGCGGCGGCGATGATCGTGATCGCGTGCAAGATCGCGGTGATCGCGCAGTTGGTGCTSCTGGCGGTGGAGATCATCGCTGCGCAGGCGGCTGCGCCGTTCACGTTGGGGTTGTCGGAGTTGGGTGCCGCGGGTGCGGTGCAGGCGACGAAGATGATCGTGCGGCGGTTGTTGAAGGAGCTTCGGGAYGCGCTGGTGGAGGCGATCCTGGAGACGTTGAAGGAGCCGGTGGTCTCGGCGGTGCAGGCGATGATCAGTGACCTGATCGCGCAGACCGTCAACCAGGGCTTCGGTGCGCAGGACGGCTTCGACCTGGGGCGGACGGGGAAGGCGGGGGCGGAGGAGTTCGTCACCGCGGTGAAGAACTC
>NZ_JBFUMY010000022.1:0-48196 GCF_054049135.1 Kitasatospora sp. P5_F3
TGCCTCGCTCCACCACCGCCTCCGGCCCGGCCGCACGCTGATCCCGCGACGTTCCCCGGACGATGCGTCCCGATCAGAGGCGGTGCCCCATGACCACCCTGCACGCCCGCGCCACAGCGCCCAGCGCGATCTCATCGGTCCCGCCCCGCCAGGTGGTCCCGGTCTTCCCACCGATCCGCCGCGGCTCCGGCGGCCGGCACCGGCTCCAGCGGGCCGTCCGCCACCGCCCGGGCCTGCTCGCCACCAGCCTGCTGGCCGCAGCCACCGCCCTCGCCGCCGGCCCGCTCCGCCCCGGCTCACCACCCCCGGCCTCGTCCCCCGCCGTGGCGGCCGAGGCCGTCAGCGCACCCCGCTGCCCCGGCACGGCTCCGCCCTCCTAGTCGACGGAGCGTCAACTCCGCGCCGCGAAGATCACCCGTGACCGATCCGGCCCGGCCTCGTTCAGCGCGGCATGAAGGGCTTCAAGGAATTCCTGCTCCGCGGCAATGTCATCGACCTCGCCGTCGCCTTCGTCATCGGCGCGGCTTTCACCAAGGTCATCAACGCTTTCGTCGACGGCGTCATCAACCCGCTGGTCGGGGTGTTCGGCACCAAAGACCTGTCGTCCTACTCGTCCTGCCTGAAGGGCCCCTGCGAGGTGGACGCCGACGGGAAGGTCACCTCCGGCATCTTCATCCTGTGGGGATCGGTGCTCAGCGCCGTGCTCACCTTCCTGATCACCGCGGCGGTGGTCTACTTCGCACTGATCGTCCCGATGAAGCACCTGATGGCCAAGCGCAAGACCCCGCTCGAGGAGGCCGCCGAGGCGGAGGCCAAGGAGGTTCAGCTGCTCACCGAGATCCGCGACGCCCTGGTCCGCCAGCGCTGACCCACCCGCAGTCCGCTCACGGTCCACCGCACGCCCGGCCGCCGCCCTGCTACCCCCCGTGGTGCGGCGGCCGCTGACTCCGGTACCAGTCGATCCCGCGCCCTGCGCTCTCCCCGGCACCGCCCCAGCCCTGGTCGGTGTCGTCGCTGGTCTGCCGGTCGAAGGGGTCCTCGAAGACCAGCTTCGGCTTCGGCTTCGGTTCCTGCTCCGGCTTCTGCTGCTCGGGCTGCTGCTCCGGCACCACGCCACTCCCTCTCACTCGCCCGACTGCTCCCTCAAGCCTAGGGCCCGTCTCACGAGCCCTAGGCCGCAACGGCAACGGACCCCGCCGGGGCCGAAGCCCGGACAGGGTCCGTGTACTGCCGCACCGGCTCAGGCGGCTTCGAAGCCCGCGTGGTCGGCGATCTTCTTGAGCTCCGCCAGTGCGTGCTTCTCGATCTGGCGGATCCGTTCCCTGGTCAGCCCGTGCTGCTTGCCCACCTCGGTGAGCGTCCGCTCACGGCCGTCCTCCATCCCGTACCGGGACCGGATGATCGAAGCCGTCCGGTCGTCCAGCCGGCCGATCAGATCGTCCAGCTCCTCCCGACGGAGCATCACCATCACGGCGTCCTCCGGCGAGACCGCGCCGGTGTCCTCCACCAGGTCACCGAACTGGGTTTCGCCCTCGTCGTCCACCGCCATGTTCAGACTGACCGGGTCACGGGCCCAGTCCAGCACGTCCTTGACGCGCTGCTCCGTGGTGTCCAGCTCGGCGGCGACCTCCGCCGGGTCGGGCTCGCGGCCCAACTCCTTCGCCTTCTCGCGCTGCACCCGCCGGATCCGGCCGAGCTCCTCCACCAGGTGGACGGGGAGCCGGATGGTGCGGGACTGGTCGGCGATCGACCGGGTGATCGCCTGCCGAATCCACCAGGTCGCGTAGGTGGAGAACTTGAACCCCTTC
The DNA here is from genome assembly GCF_054049135.1 of Kitasatospora sp. P5_F3. NCBI lineage: Bacteria > Bacillati > Actinomycetota > Actinomycetes > Kitasatosporales > Streptomycetaceae > Kitasatospora > Kitasatospora sp. P5_F3. The sequence continues at coordinate 1,809 of NZ_JBFUMY010000022.1, forward strand.
GCGTAGTCGAACTTCTCGACCGCCCGGACCAGGCCGGCGTTCCCTTCCTGGATCAGGTCGAGCAGCGGGAGACCGCTGCGCGGGTAACGCCTGGCCACCGCCACCACCAGTCGGAGGTTCGACCTGATGAAGACGTCCTTGGCGCGCTCGGCGTCCTCGGCTATCGCCTCCAGCTCCGCCCGCTTCGTGCCTTTGGGCAGCGGCGGCTGGTCCAACAGGTGCTGGGCGTAGACACCGGCCTCGATCCGCAGCGAGAGCTCGACCTCCTCGGCGGCGTCGAGCAGCGGCGTCCTGGCGATCTCGTCGAGGTACATACCGACAAGGTCGCGGTCGGCCTCAAGGTTGTTCGGGCGGGCCGCGCGACTCCGGTCGGCCCTGTCGCGAACGACGGCACGAGTGGCCATGCTTGCTCCCTTGCTGCTGGTGCCGGTCTTCGGATCCCGCCCCGCCAGGTGTGAGCCGGGGCAAAGAGATGCGGGCCTCGGAGAGGCTCACACGTAACGATCCAACGCACAGAAATCGGACAACATTCCCAACTCACCCAGTTTCTTCTTCCGATGCAGTATCCTGCGACTTTTCACCCGCGATCATGAACGCTTGGTGACATCACGACAACCGGGAGTACTGGGCGGACTTTCGGCACTCCGTCAACGAACGACGGCACCCATCCGCAGCTTCTCCGCACAAAAGATGCCAAATCGCTATCGCTCCGGGGCCGGATCCATTACTCGCCCTGGGAAGGTGTCAGCCATGTACCCGCCCATCGACGGCACCCGCGCCGATCCCGGGTCGGCCGCCTCCGCCGTCCGCCGACGGCAGCGACTGCTGATCTGCTCGGCCCTGGCGTTCGGCTCCGCCGCACTGCTCGGTGTCCTGCTGGCCCTGGTGACGGCCCACTGGGGCCCGCTGGCCCGGCTCGACCATGGCTGGGTGAACTCGCTGCACGGCTACGCGGTCCGGCACAACATCTGGACGGCGGCCATGCAGACCCTCGCCGACATCGGCAGCACCATCACCATGCGGGTGCTGCTCGGCCTGGCGGCGGTCTGGCTCTGGGCGATCGGCGCCCGCACCCTCGGCGGCTGGGCCGCCGCCCTGATACTGACCGGCTGGCTGGCCAGCTGGCTCGGCAAGAACGTCCTGGGCCGGGAACGGCCGCACTTCCCCATCCAGGTCGCCCAGGCCGACGGGTACTCGCTCCCGTCCGGCCATGCCCTCGCCTCCGCCATCACCTGTGCCGCACTGGTGATCCTGGTCTGGCCCCGGGCCAACCGGGCCGGCCGGGCGGTGGCCTGCACCGCCGCCTCGCTCGCCGTGCTCGCGATCGGCTGGACCAGGATCGCGCTCGGCGTGCACTGGCCGAGCGACGTGCTGGCCGGCTGGCTGACCGCCGCCCTGGTGGTCGGCGCCGTCACGCTGGCCGTCGAGCTGTGGCAGCCCGGCGCCCTGTCCCGGGACGTCCGCCGGGTCGACTGGCGGACCAGGCCACGGATCCAACGCGTACTGGCCACCGGCGCCCCGGACCCGGACCTCGACCCCGACCTCGGCTTCGACCAGACCTTCACCGCCCCCGCGGACCCCGCCGCAGACCCCGCCCCCGAGCCGCTTCGGGAGCCCGCCCGCCGAGCTGACGGTCCGTGAGAAGCGTCACATCCTCGTTCGAGGATCGCACCGGGAGGGAAGGGACAGGGGCCCACCAACCGAATCAGTCCCGGTCGGTACCGGAAAAATCGGGATCAACTACCCCACGCGCGGCAGTTCGGGGCGGGTGGCCACCCGTCTCCCCGCAGGTCGGGAGATGTCCGGCACAAGGCACGGATCTCCCCACCAGGTGCCGCAGTGAGGCAGACTGCTGCCGCCGGGTGTGCCTGCACCCGGCCGGGCCGGGCAGTCGCAGCACAGCAACCGCACGTCCACTGCCCAGGCACCGAGCGACGGGGGGCGAATGACCATGCACACGACGGACGGGCCCTCCGGCCCGTACGGCGACCCGCCCACCATGCCGCTGCGTCAGATATCCGACGACGACCAGGCGATGCCCGGCACGGGCCAGCCGACCGTCCAGCTCGGCCGGCAGGTGCCCAGCCCCCGCCTTCCGTACGCTCCGGTCCCGCCGCTGCCCCCGGTCCCTCCGACCGTGGCGCCGCCCGCCGAGGCGGCCAAGCCGGGCTCCACCGCCCGCAACGGCATGATCATGGCGCTCGGCTCGCTGACCTCCCGCGCGCTCGGCTTCGTCCGGGCCGGCGTGATCACCGCCGCGCTCGGCACCGGCTTCATAGCCGACGGCTACGCGGTGGCCACCATGCTGCCGAACACGATCTTCATCATGCTGATCGGCGGCGTGCTCAACTCCGTCTTCGTCCCCGAGCTGGTGCGCGCCGCGCAGCAGCACGCGGACAAGGGTGTCGCCTACACCAACCGACTGCTGACGGTCTGTGGGGTCGTGCTGGTCACGATCACCACGGTGGCCTTCTTCTGCGCCCCGCTGATCGTCGACAGCTACACCCCCTACGGCCCCGGCGACACCGTCCAGCGCGACCTGACCATCGCGCTGGCCAGGTACTGCCTGCCGGCCATCCTGTTCTACGGCTTCTTCGGGCTGCTCGGCCAGGTGCTCAACTCGCGCGACAGGTTCGGCGCGATGATGTGGGCGCCGGTGCTCAACAACGTCGTGGTGATCGCGGTCTTCAGCCTCTACCTGGCGATCTTCGTGCACGCCAAGGACGCCGGGGACGTCTCCGACGGGGCGACCATGCTGCTCGGGCTCGGCAGCGCCTTCGGCATCCTGGTCCAGGCGCTGGCCCTGGTGCCCTCGCTGCGTGCCTCCGGCTTCCGCTACCGCCCGCGCTTCGACTGGCGCGGCTCCGGTCTGACCACCCCGCTGCGGGCGGCCGGCTGGGCGCTGCTGCTGGTGGTGGTCACCCAGCTGGCCTTCATGGCGATCACCAACCTGGCCACCGGCGCGGCCTCCCTGGCCAAGCACGACGGCCTGACCCAGGGCCTGGGCTACACCCCGTACAACAACGCCTACCTGCTCTTCATCGTCCCGCAGGGCATCATCACGGTCTCCCTGGTCACCGCGATCCTGCCGGGCATGTCCCGCTCGGTCACCGCCGGCCGGTTCGAGGACGTCGGCCGCGAGCTGGCGCAGACCCTGCGGAGTTCGGCCGGGATGATCGTCCCCGCCTCGGCGATCTTCCTGTCGCTGGCCGGCCCGATCGCCGCCCTGGCCTACAAGCACGGGCCCGGCGTGTCGGACGCGGACATCGACGTGGTCACCCAGATCCTGATGGCCTTCGCGCTCGGCCTGCCGGCGTTCTGCGCCCAGTACGCGCTGGCCCGGGGCTTCTACGCGATGAGCGACGCCAGGACCCCGTTCTGGCTCACCACGATCACCTCCGGCAGCAACGTGCTGCTCTCCTGGGTCGCCTACCTGGTGCTGCCGAGCCGCTGGATCATCGTCGGGATGGCGGGCGCCCACACCGTCGCGGTGCTGATCAGCGCGGCCATCACCGGGCGGGCGCTCGGCCGCCGGTTGCGCAAGGAGGGTGCCGCCGTCGCGGCCCCGCTGCCCGCCGACGCCACCGTCGAGCTCGGTACCGGCCGCCGTCCCCGGGTCCGCAGCGGTCTGGACGGCGGCCGGCTGGTCGCCCTGCACCTGACGCTGGCGCTGGCCTGCGCCCCGGGCGCGCTCGCCGCGTACTGGCTGACCGGCAAGCTCGACTCGGCGCTGGGCGGCGGGGTGCCCGCCGCACTGGCGGCGCTGGCGGCCGGTCCGCTCGCGGTGCTGGTCTCGGTGCTGCTGCTGGCCCGTCCGCTCGGTGCGGGTGCGGCGGTCGCCCCGCTGGCCCGCAAGCTGCGGATCCCCTACCCGGAGCCGGCGGTCGGCGGCGGCAAGCACCGTCGCTGACCACTTCCGACACACCGTCAGGACCCGGTGCCGGCGCGGCTTGTGACAGACCCGTGACACCTCCAGGCCGCTCGGCCGTTCGCGGACGGCCGACCAGCTGTTAGCGTCGGCCGAGACCGGTCCAGCGGCCGGATCGGACCGGGGAGGGTCTGCTGACACCGTTGACTGTCGTACTCCGGAAGCGCCAGGGCCCCGCCGGTCGCCCGGCCCGCTTCGCCGCCGCCGTGGTCGCGGCGAGCACCGGGCTCGCGCTGTTCTCGATCGCCGCCTCTGCCGCCCCGGTGACCGGTTCCGACACCCGGCAGCGCCAGTTCGCCGCCGCAGCCGCCGAGTTCGAGGTGCCGCAGAGCGTGCTGCTGGCGCTCGCCTACCAGCAGACCCGCTGGGAGTCCCACAACGGCGAGCCGAGCACCACCGGCGACTACAACGTGATGGGTCTGACCCAGGTCGACCTGCCCGGTCCCTACAACCCGGCCCTGCACACCTTGGACGAGGCGGCCGCGCTGCTCGGCCGCCCGGCCGAACAGCTGCGTACCAGCCCCCAGCAGAGCATCCGGGGCGGCGCCGCGCTGCTCGCCAAGTACCAGAAGGAGAGCGGCGGTTCGCTCGGCACCGGACCGGAGACCTGGTACAACGCGGTGGTCCGGTTCAGCCGGACCGCACCCGCCGCAGGTGGCAACGTCTTCGCCGACCAGGTCTTCGAGACCGTCCGCGAGGGCGTGGCCAGGACCACCATGGACGGTCAGACCGTCAGCACGCCCGCCGACTCCGCGCCGGCCGTGGACCACCCGGCGCGGTCCCGTTCCGCCACGCCGGGCAAGCTGGAGTGCCCGGCGACCCTGAGCTGCCGGGGTGCCTGGGCCGACGATGCCAACTACGCGGTCACCGACCGCCCGGCCGACGGTCAGCAGATCGAGTACATCGTCATCCACGACACCGAGGCGTCGTACGACGACACCGTCTCGACCTTCCAGGACCCGGCCACCGAGGCCAGCGCGCACTACCTGATCGGCGCCGGCGACGGCCGGGTCGCCCAGCTGGTCGCCACCGCGAACACCGCCTGGCACACCGGCAACCGGACCTTCAACATGCACAGCATCGGCCTGGAGCACGAGGGTTACGCACTCGGCCGGAACCCCGACAAGCGGCCGACCTGGTACTCCGAGCAGCTCTACCGCTCCTCGGCCGAGCTGACCAGGTACCTGGCCGGGAAGTACGGCATCCCGCTGGACCGGCAGCACATCATCGGCCACGACGAGATCCCCAAGCCGATCGACTCGGTGCCGCCGATGCACTGGGACCCGGGCACCTTCTGGGACTGGTCGCACTACATGGACCTGGTCGGCGCGCCGATCCGCGCCACCACCGGTGGTTCGCCGACGGTCGGCGGAGTGGTCACCATCGCCCCGCCGTTCGACGCCACCAACCAGCCGCCGGTGGCCGAAGTCCGGCCGCACCCGCAGAACTTCGTCCACCTGCGCACCTCCCCCGACGCCGCGGCCCCGCTGATCAGCGGCGGCACCACTGCGGCCTCGGACGTCCGCGCCAAGGCGGTCGCCGGGAGCAGCTACGTGGTGGCCGACCGGCAGGGCGACTGGACCGCGATCTGGTACGACGGCGTGCAGGGCTGGTTCCACAACCCGGACGGCCGGAACGCCGCCGCCGACAACCGGCCCGGCCGGCACGTGGCCACCCCGCGCGCCGGTGTCGCGAGCATCCCGCTGTACGGCCGGGCGTTCCCGGAGCCGGCGGCCTACGCCAGGTACCCCGGTGTGACGTACGACGCCGCCCTGCACAGCCCCGTCCCGCTGAACGTGAGCGTCCCGGCCGGGCAGAAGTACACCCTGCTCAGCGACACCCCGGTCAAGGGCGACAACTTCTACGACGTCGACGGCGTGCGGGCCGTGGTGACCGGGGAGGACACCTACTACCCGGTCCGCTACGGCCACCGGCTGGGCTTCCTGAAGTCCACCGACGTCGAGCTGACCGCCGCCGCCACCTACCCTGCGGGCTGACCGGCTCCCGTCATCAGTCGCTTCGCCGGTGCATCCAGGCCCGCCGGTCCAGGGTCGCCAGGGTGGTGTTCACCACCGCCACGCCCGCGAAGACAACGGCCCACCCGGGCCGGCCCACGCCGTACAGGGCGGCCACCGCAGCACCGAACACCAGCGCCTTCACGGCCAGAACTCCCGGCAGCGGCACCGGTATCCGGGCCTTCGGCGCCGCGAACAACCCCCACAGCACGGCCGCCGCCGCAGGAGCGGCCACCGCCAGGAGCAGCCGCAGCACCGTGGGGTCGGGGAACTGCCACCCCCACCAGGCGAGCACGGCAAGCGCCGCCAGTTCCAGGACGAAGGCCAGGCCCTCGTTGACCACGTGCAGGGAGGTCGGGAGCTTCATCCGGCTGCCATCCTTCGTCGCAAGAACGAGCACGAGCACGGACCCGGACCGACTGCGGCGTCCGCCCCACGCACGGGGAAGGGCCCCGAACCGCAGTGGTCCGGGGCCCTTGGCCAGGTGTGCCCCATGCAGGATTCGAACCTGCGACACCGGCTTTAGGAGAGCCGTGCTCTATCCCCTGAGCTAATGAGGCGGGGGCCTGTGGAGACAAGCACCAGGTCAGACGGTGTGTGAGAACTCGGACGGTTGCCGTGAGGCCGCCGCCGACCGTTCCCACTGCGGGATGACCGTCTGACCGATGACAGACTAGCGGATCGTGCTGTCGGGGATCTCCTCAGTTCGCATCAGCCGACCGTGTGGGCGTGGGTGGCGGCGAGCTCGCGTACCGCGTCGGCGACGGCTCGGAAGTCCTTGCGCAGGATCTTGGAGTGGTTGCTCGCGACCTTTGCGCTGACCCGGATGTTCGGGTTACGGGCGAGCACCGGGTCCAGGTTGGCGCGGATCTGTTCCATCAACTTGGCGTCGCCGCCCAGGTTTCCGCCGGTGGCGAGCACGTACCGGGCCGGGACGGTCAGACGGTCGAAGACCGGGTTGAGGGCAGTGGGCGCGCAGAGCTCGTTGGCCTCGATGTTGATCTCGGCGTGCTGCGCGGCGCTCATCCGTGCGGCCAGGCCGAGCGGGCGGGCGATCGGGAACAGCGGACTCATCCTGCGGAACAGCTTGCGGATCTGTTCCCGGGCAGCATCGTCGAGCCACTCGTGCGGCAGGGCTCCGTCCACGGACACCGCGCCGAGGGCGCGGTCCGGGTTCTGGGCGGCCCAGTGCACGGCGAGCATGGCGCCGTAGGACCAACCCACCAGGATCGGTCGTTCCACGCCCCTGGCGGTGAGGACGGCGTCGAGGTCGCGCAGACACGCCTGGAACGAGTAGTCCGTGGCGCGCTTCGACTTGCCGCGGGCGCGCTCGTCGTAGGTGATGTGCCGGTAGTCGCCGCCGAGTTCGGTGATGACGCGCCGCCAGTGCGACTGGTCGGCGTAGGAGCCGTTGAGGTAGACCACGGGACGGCCGGAGCCGCCGGTGTCGGTCACGGCCAGTGCGGTGTCGTCGATCGACACCATGCCGATCCATGCGGGGGTGGCGAACTTCTGCATCATGCTCTCCTGGCTCGTTGTTTCGAACGAGGGAAAAGCTACGTTGCATTCCATATTCAGGCAACAAGCTCATTGCTCAAAAACGGTATACCCGCAGGTAAACGCCAGGAAATCGTTGCGGCCGCCTCAAGCCAAATGCAACGAGAGCCCGCCCTTGCGTTGCAATGGGATCGGAGCGAACGCTATGCGGACCGGGCCAGGTCCGCAGCCCCGAAGCCGACCTCGAACCGGTGGCACCAGATGACCGCGCTACGGATCCGGGACAGGTCCGTACCGGCCGGTACCACGTAGTCCTGGCTGCCCAGGTTGCCCTTGAGGCGCCCGAGTTCGACCGCGCCGCCACCGAGGTTCTCCAGCTTGGACTCGGCGGCGGGCATGGCGGAGAGGTAGACCCGGACATCGGGTCCTTCCGAGGTCTTCAGGTCCTCCACCAGACCGGCCCCGCCGACCGTCAGCGCGAGGACCGCCGGCAACGCGACCAACGGGCGGGACGCGCGGCGCGCTGACGAACGGTTCGACACCTGAGGGTTCCTGGGCTCGGGAAGGTAACTGGCCTGCCTCGCCAGCACACCACAGGAGCCGAGCCCCGGTCATACCCCGGCTCCTTACGGGACTGTGACGCCCAGCCGGCCGAAGCGCTCAGGAGTCGGCGGCTTCCTCGGCTGCCTTGACCTGCTCGGCGAAGTCGTCGGCCGGGATGCGTTCCACGGTCGCGCCGTGTTCGGCCGCGAACCCGTCGACGGGCTCGGGGGCCTCCTCCTTGATGTCCAGGACCAGCAGCCCGGTGCCGTCCCCGACCCTCGGCCCGAGCACGATCAGACCGGCGCCACCGGTCGCGCCCCGCTCCTGCTCGGCGGCGTTGCCGAGCGCGGCCCCGGCCGCGAAGCCGAGGAAGGCGCCGACCGGGCCGCCGAGCATCCCGATCAGCCCGCCGACCACGCCGGTACCGACCGTCGGCACACCCGCGCCCCGGGCGAAGCTGTCACCCATCTCCAGCAGGCCGTCCGCCGAGCGCTCCAGCACCGCCGCCTGCCGCAGGCCCGGCAGGTGCTTGGCCTGCTCCAGCGCGGCGCGGCAGGCCTCGGCATCGGCGAAGGCGAGCAGGACGACGTTGTGCTGGTCGGTCATCGCGGTCCGATCGGTCGGTGACGGTGTTTCAGGCAGAGGTGTCCCGCCATCCTGGACACAGCAGTCCGGGCGATGCCACAGGCCAGGCCCATTCAGGTGCGGCGGGAACCGACGAGGTGTCACCCCGACGTCGTGGCGGGCAGGTGGGGCTGATGGGGTTGGGGCAAGATCGGGAGGAGAGCCGGGAATGGGTCGATCGGTGGAGGGTGCGATGCGGGCGCAGCGGTTGGCGCGGGTCGCGGTCGGGTGCGCCGGGGCGGCGGTGCTGGTGCTGGTGACCCTGGTCGGGCTGCGCGGGATCGGGGTGATGATCGCCGGGCTGATCGGGCTGGGCGTGGCGGCCGCCGGGGTCTGGTGGGTGCTGGCCCACCGGGGGCCGACCCGGGTGTTCGGGATGGTGCTCGCGGTGGCGGCGCCGGTCTGGGTGCTGGGCTTGCTGGTGAACAGCGGGATGGGCGTGGCCTCCCTGCTGGCGGTGGCGCTCTGGACCGGCGCGGTGTCGGCCGCGGCGGGGGCGCTGCGGCAGGACCGCAAGGAGCGGACGGTCCGGGAGACCCCGGCCGCGCGGCCGGCCCGGCCGGTGCTGATCATGAATCCGAGGTCCGGCGGCGGCAAGGTCGAGAAGTTCGGCCTGGTGGCGAAGGCCGAGGCGCTCGGCGCCCGGGTCCTGCTGCTGACCGACCAGGACGTGACCGAGCTGGCCCGACAGGCCGTCAGGGACGGCGCCGACCTGCTCGGCGTCGCGGGCGGCGACGGCACCCAGGCCCTGGTGGCGGCGGTCGCCGCCGAGCACCGGCTGCCGTTCCTGGTGATCTCGGCCGGCACCCGGAACCACCTGGCGATGGACCTCGGCCTGGACCGGACCGACCCGGCCCGCTGCCTGGACGCCCTCACCGACGGCGTCGAGCTGAGCGTCGACCTCGGGTCGGTGGCCGGCCGCCCGTTCGTCAACACGGTCTCCTTCGGCGCGTACGCGGAGATCGTGCAGAGCCCGGAGTACCGGGACGCCAAGGCCGCCACCGCGCTCGGTGTCCTGCCCGACCTGCTGGCCAACCGGGCCGGTGCCCGGCTGACCGTGCAGGCGGACGACACCGTGCTGACAGACCCTCAGGCGCTGCTGATCAGCAACAACCCGTACGAGACCGGTGACCTGCTCGGCGCGGGCAGCCGCCCCCGGCTGGACCGTGGCAGGCTGGGGGTGGTGAGCCTGCGGGTGGACGGCCCGGCGCAGGCCGCCGAGCTGGCCCTGCGCGGCGAACAGGCCCAGGGGATGACGGTACTGACGGCCCGGCAGGTGACCGTGACCGCCGACAGCGACACCATCCCGGTGGCGGTGGACGGCGAGGCGCTCACGCTGCCGACGCCGGTCCGGTGCGCGATCCGGCCGGGGGCCCTGCGGGTGCTGGTGCCGCGCGACCGCCCCGGGGSGGCGGCCGKCGCCCCGCTGCGGGACTGGCGACAGGTCGGCAGGCTGGCCCTGGGGCACTGACCCGGGGCGGCGGTGCGACAGGATGACGGAACCGGAGCGGAAAAGGGAAGTGGCGATCGATGAGTAGCCCGATGACCGGACCGATCGTGCTGGATCTGGCGGCCCTGGACCGGGCGGTGTACGGCGCGATCGCGATCACCCCGACGTCCTCGCTGGACGGTGCGATGCGGCGGCTCTCGTACACCGCCAACCACTCGAAGATCTCCTTCGCGCTGGCCGGGCTGCTGGCGCTGCGCAGCGGGCCCACCCGGCGGGCGGCCCTGCTCGGGGTGGCCGCGATCGGGGTCGCCTCGGCCGCCGCCAACCTGCTCGGCAAGAACCTGGTGCGGCGGGAGCGGCCGGACCGGCTCGGCGCGCTGGTGCCCGAAGCCCGGCACGTGCCGATGCCCACCTCGGCCTCGTTCCCGTCCGGGCACTCGGCCTCGGCCTTCGCCTTCGCCGTCGCGGTGGGGGCCGAACTGCCCCGGACCGCAGTGCCGTTGTGCCTGCTGGCGGCGACCGTGGCGTACTCCCGGGTGCACACCGGCGTCCACTACCCGGGCGACGTGATGGCCGGCGCACTCCTCGGCGTGGCCTCCGCCACGGCGGTCCGGATCACGCTGGCCCGGCACCTCCCCCGGGGCTGAGCAGCAGGCCCGCCAGGTAGTGCTCCAGGCGGTCGGTCAGCAGGGCCGGGGTGAGGTCGGTGCGGCCCAGCTCACGCCAGGGCGTGGCCACCTTCTCCGCGTCGGGGGCGTAGGCGAGGGCGTCCAGCAGCCGCCAGTACAGGTGGGCCTCCCGGTCCGGGTCGAGGGTGCCGCCGGCGGCCGTGTAGCGAGCGGCGAACCGCAGGCCCTCGGCCGGGCCGTGCAGCAGTGCCAGGGCGGTGGAGCAGTGCGCCACGTCCAGGTCGGCCGGGCCCCAGGAGGTCTCCACCCAGTCGACCACCCCGCTGATCCGCAGGTCCTCGCCGGTGCCGCTGAACAGCACGTTGCCGGGGTGGAAGTCCCGGTGCAGGAAGGTGCCCCGGTAGGGCGGCGGGTCACGGTCGATCAGCCGCACCGCCTGCTCCCACAGCTCGGGGCGGCCGGTGCCCCGGGGGACCCGGACCCGCTCGGGACCGGTCCAGGCCTGGTAGGCCCGGGGGCGGGTGGTGACGGCGGTGCGGTGGATCGCCACCAGCTGGCGGGCCATCAGCTCCGCCCGGGGACCGGCCCCGTCGTCGTCCAGCCGCACCTGGCCCGGCAGCAGGGCCATCAGCAGGGAGGGGTGGTCGCAGTGCAGACCCGCCGGATCCACGGCGTGCAGCGCGGCGGCGGGCACCTCGGTGGGGCCGAGCAGGGTCAGCACCTCGGCCTCCCGCCCGAGCAGCGCCTCCGCGTGCTCCAGGAAGAACGGCTGGACGAAGGAGCGCAGCACCAGATGGGTGGGCCCGCCGTCCGGCCGGTCGATCCGCAGCCGTCGCATCTCGGAGGTCCAACCCCCGCGCAGCCGCTCCGCCGCACCGATCCGCTCCCCCGGCCCCAGGGTCGAGGCGACCCAGGCCCGGGTGGCGGCCCAATAGTGATCGTCAACACGCTCTTCCGCAGCCATGGCGGCGACCCTATCGGGCAGGGTTAGCCCGATGACGGATCTTTCCGGGAGGGTGAGTTGACGGCGGATCGGATGATCGAACTCCTGCTGGACCAGGGGAGTTTCAGTTGCTGGGACCAGCCGGTCCACTACGACGGGGCCGACCCGGCGTACGGAGCGGCGCTGGAGCGGGCCAGCGCACGGACCGGCCTGGACGAGGCGGTGACCACCGGTCGGGGCCTGCTGGCGGGGCGGCCGGTGGCGGTGGTGGTCTCGGAGTTCGGCTTCCTGGGCGGCTCGATCGGGGTGGCCACCGCCGAGCGGATCACCAGGGCGGTGGAGCGGGCCACCGCCGAGCGGCTGCCGCTGCTGGCGCTGCCGGTCTCCGGCGGCACCCGGATGCAGGAGGGCACGGCGGCCTTCCTCTGCATGGTGCGGATCTCCGCCGCCGTGCTGGCCCATCAGGAGGCCGGGCTGCCTTATCTGACCTATCTGCGGAACCCCACCATGGGCGGGGTGTTCGCCTCCTGGGGCACCCTCGGCCACCTGGTGCTGGCGGAGCCGGGGGCCCGGCTCGGCTTCCTCGGCCCCCGGGCCCACCAGGAGCTGCGCGGAGTCGAGTTGCCCGCCGAGGTCCAGCTCGCCGAGACGCTGGCCGAGCGCGGCCTGGTCGACGCGGTGGTGGCGCCCGAGCGGCTGGCCGAGACGGTCGGCCGGGCGCTCGCGGTGCTGTCCGATCCGGCCGGACCGGCCCCCGAGGCGGCGCCCGCCCACTCCCCGGCACCGGCCGACGCCTGGGCGTCGGTCGGCCGCAGCCGCCTGCCTGGGCGGCCGGGGACGGACGCGGTGCTGGCGGCGGCCGACCCGGGACGGCTGGAACTGGCCACCCCGGACCGGGCGTTGGCGCGGGCGCTGGTCCGGTTCGACGGGCAACCGGCCGTGCTGGTCGGTCAACGTCCGGGCGCGGAGCGGCCGTTCACCGCCGCCGACCTGCGCGCGGTCCGGCGGACGGCGCGGATCGCCGAGCAGCTCGGGCTGCCGCTGGTCACCCTGGTGGACACCACCGGGGCCGAACTCTCCGCCCAGGCCGAACTCGACGGCCTGGCAGTGGAGATCGCCCGCTGTCTGAGCACCCTGGTGGCACTCCGTACCCCCGTGCTCTCGGTGCTGCTGGGCCAGGGCTCGGGCGGCGGCGCGCTGGCCCTGCTGCCCGCCGACCTGGTGCTAGCGGCCGAACACGGCTGGCTCGCCCCGCTGCCCCCCGAGGGCGCCTCGGCGATCATGCACCGGGACGGCGCGCACGCACCCGAGCTGGCCCGGTCACAGGGGATCGGCGCCGCCGATCTGGTGACGGCCGGCCTGGTGGACCGGGTCGTACCCGAGCGACCGGACGCCGCCGAGGAGCCGGCGGCCTTCGCCGACCGGGTGGCCCGGGAAATCGGCGTCGCCCTGGGTGAGTTGACGGGCCGTCCGGCCGAACAGCGACACGCCGACCGACGACTGCGCAACCGACGACTGGGAGGCGGCTGAACCGGCCGGCCGTGGGCCGGAGACTCTTCGACCGACTCGTCCGGGCGCCACTTCGGGCGCTAGGCTGAATTCTGATTTGTCCCTATTTTGATGGATTATCAGATTTTGAGTCACGTCCGAGCACTCCTGCGCAGCGTCTGGCTGTGGCCTGCCCTGGCCATGCTGCTGGTCGGCCTGCTCGGGATCGCCCGTCCGGAGCTGTGGCGGGACGAGATCGCCAGCTGGAGCGCCGCCACCCGCGACCTCGGCCGGCTGCTCGGGATACTGGCGAACGTCGACGCCAGCAACGGCGCCTACTACGTCCTGCTGCACTTCTGGACCGAGGTGTTCGGCGACTCGGTGCTCAGCCTCCGGATGCCCTCCGTGCTGGCCATGGCCGGGGCGGCCGCCTTCACCGCGCTCACCGCGCAGCGGCTCTTCGACAGCCGGACGGCCGGGCTGGCCGCCGGGCTGCTGGCGGCCACCGTCCCGCTGGTCTCCCGGTTCGCCCAGGAGGCCCGCAGCTACGCCGTGGTGACCTGCGCGGTGGCGGCGGCCTGCTGGCTGCTGCTCCGGGCACTGGACCGGCCCGGGGTGGGCCGCTGGGCCCTCTACGCGCTGGCGATGGCGGTGGCCGGCTGCTTCCACCTGGTCTCGCTGAGCAGCCTGGCCGGCCAGCTGCCCCTGGTGCTCGCCCGGTGGTGGAGCCACCGCCGGGAGCGCGGCGCCGGCCGGTTGCTCGGGCAGTTCGCCCTGGCCGTGCTGGCCGCACTGGTCCCGGCCGTACCGGTGGCCGTCTACGGCGGGCGGCAGTCGGCCCGTCAGCTCGGCTGGCTGCCCACCCCCACGGTGCACGACCTGCGCTACTTCTGGCACACCCTGCTGGCCCCGGACCGGGAGATGTACGTCTTCACCGGACTCGCCCTGCTCGCGCTGCTGCACCCCCGGTTCGCCCGCGGCGCGGTGCAGGCGCTGCTGCTGGCCGTACTGCCTGTGCTGGTGGTCTGGGTGGCCTCGCAGGGCACCACCTCGTACTTCACCGAGCGCTACCTGCTCTTCACGGTGCCCGCGCTGGCCGGGCTGGCCGGTGGCGGCGTCGCCGCCGTGGCCGCTCTGCTGGGCCGCCTGACGCCCCGTCCGCTGGCCGTCACCGCCGCGCTGGTCCTGATCGCCGTCCCGCTGGTGCTCGGCGCGCCGCGACAGCTCCAACAGCGCACCCTCCTCTCCCACGGCCACCGGGACTTCTCGGGCGCGGCCGCCGTGATCGCGGCGGGCTACCGGCCGGGCGACGGGATCGTCGCGCCCGGTGGCGACCAGGCCTGGGCGATGGTCGGCCCCGGGATCTCCTTCTACCTGCCGGACCCGGTCCGCCCGGTCCCGATGTTCGTCGAGCGCGACGCCGTCCGGGCCGACGACCTGCACGCCGTCCCCTGCCCGGTGGCCGACCGCTGCGTCGGTCACGCGCCCCGGACCTGGGTCGTTACCATCGGCACGGGCGAGAACCCGTACGAGGGCCTGCCTGGCGACCAGATCGAGGCCCTGCAGCACACGTTCGTTCCGCCGCGGATCCAGCGCCTGCCGGGTCTGACGGTGTCACTGCTGGTGAGAAAGGCATAGACGTGACCACGGCCGACCAGGAGAGTCCCTTCGCCGATCTCGGTGAGGTGCTCGTGATCATTCCGACGTACAACGAGGCGGAGAACGTCGAGCGGATCGTCTCCCGGGTCCGGACCGCGGTGCCCGAGGTCCACGTCCTGGTGGCGGACGACAACAGCCCGGACGGCACCGGGGACATCGCCGACAAGCTGGCGGGCGCCGACAGCCAGGTGCACGTGCTGCACCGCAAGGGCAAGGAGGGTCTGGGGGCTGCCTACCTGGCGGGGTTCCGGTGGGGGATCGAGCGCGGGTACCGGGTCCTGGTCGAGATGGACGCCGACGGTTCGCACCGGCCGGAGGAACTCCCCCGGCTGCTGACCGCGCTGCGGAGTGCGGACCTGGTGCTGGGTTCGCGCTGGGTCCCCGGTGGCGCGGTGGTGAACTGGCCGCGTTCGCGGCTGCTGCTCTCCCGCGGCGGTTCGCTGTACTCGCGCCTGATGCTGGACGTCCCGATCCGGGACGTGACGGGTGGGTACCGGGCGTTCCGGCGGGAGACGCTGGAGGGGCTCGGGATGGAGCACGTCGCCTCGGCCGGGTACTGCTTCCAGGTGGACCTGGCCTGGCGGACCGTCAAGGCCGGTTACAAGGTGGCGGAGGTGCCGATCACCTTCGTGGAGCGCGAGCTGGGTGCCTCCAAGATGAGCCGCAGCATCGTGCTGGAGGCCCTCTGGCGGGTCACCGCCTGGGGCGTCACCGCCCGGCTCGACAGGCTGCGCGGGCGGAGGTAACGGCGCGTCAGGCCCCGCATGCGGGGCCGCTGCTTCCGGGTGAGGATGGAGGCCCAAGGGCCACCTCGGAGGTTCGCGTGACAGAGTCGCTGACTCGGACTCAGCAGGAGCCCGGCCGGTGGGCCCGGATGAGGAGCAGGCTCGCCGCCCTGGCCGCGACCGCGAAGGGCCTGCCCGACCGGGTGCCGATCGTCGGCCGGGCGGTCGGGCAGCTCGTCCGGGTCAACCTGCTGGACAGCGCGACCCGGTTGGCCGCCCAGGCCTTCCTCAGTGCCCTGCCCGCCCTCTTCGTGGTCGCCGTGTTCGCCCCCAGCAGCGTCCGGGACAACGTGGTCGGCTCGCTCCGGGACCAGCTGGGCATCAAGGGCGACGCCCAGCAGCAGGTCCAGCAGCTGATGTCGGCCGGCCACGACGACGTGGCGCAGAGCTTCGGGCTGATCGGCGCCCTGGTCACCCTGCTCTCCGCGACCGCACTCAGCCGGGCCATGCAGCGGGTCTGCGAACGCTGCTGGGAGGTGCCCAAGTCCGGCACCCGGGTGGCCGCCTGGCGCTGGCTCGCCTGGCTGGTGGTCTGGCTGGTCGTGCTGGTCTTCCAGGCCCCGGTCCGCGACGGCTTCGGCGCCGGGGCCTGGCTGGGGCTGCCGCTCTTCCTGCTGCTCGCCACCGCCCTCTGGTGGTGGACCCAGCACCTGCTGCTCGGCAGCCGGGTCCGCTGGTACCCGCTGCTCCCCGGCGCCGTGCTGGCCGGCATCGCCATGACCGGCCTCGGCATCGCCGCCCAGGTCTACCTGCCCAGCGCGGTCTCCCGCAGCATCACCAAGTTCGGCCCGTACGGGGTGGTGTTCACCTCGCTGTCCTGGCTGATCGTCATGTTCACCGCCATCACCCTGGCGATCGCCCTGGGCCGCGTGGTGGCCGAGGATCCCCAGGTCGCCCGCCACCTCGGCACCCGCACCGAACCGGGCACCTGGGGCAGCAAGGACTGACCGGGGCTCCCCGCCCCGCCTAGGCGATCCGGAGCAGCCGCGACAGGATCGACGGCGGCGCCAGGTCCGACTGCAGGGCCACCGGCACCTCGACCCTGCCCTCGCCCTCGCCGGCCGCGATGGTCCCGACCGGGGTGCCGGCCTTGACGGAGTGTCCGAGCTGCTCGGACTTCATGGTGAGCTGCGCGGTGATCCCGGGCCAGCCCGCGACCGTCAGGTCCTTGGCGGCGACCACCGGCACCTGCCCGCCGAGCCCGTCGTCCACGTACCCGACGACCTGGCCCTGCTTGGCCAGAGTCTGGCCGGTCAGGCCGTCCTGTGCGGCGGTGATGATCTTCTGACTGACCGTCTGGGCCGCCTTGAGCAGGCTGTCGGCGGTGGTCGCCGGCTGCCCCAGTGTGACGCCGAGGATCATCCGCTTGGTGCCGCCGATCTCCTTGACCGCCGCCCACATCAGGCAGGACCCGGCGGGGGTGCTGGAGCCGGTCTTGACGCCGATCACGCCGGTCCTGGCGGAGAGCAGGGCGTTGGTGTTGTAGATCCGCTGGCTGTTGAAAGTCATGTCCGGGGTGGCGACCACCTGGCGGAACACGTCGTCCTTCATCACCTGTCCGGCCAGCTTGAGCTGGTCCTTCGCGGTGCTCTTGGTGTCGTTGTTGTACCCGGCCGGGTCGGCGTACGTGGTGTTGGTCATGCCGAGCGCCTTGGCCTCGTCGTTCATCTTCTTGACGAACTCCGCCTCGGTACCGGAGTCCCAGCGGGCCAGCAGCCGGGCCACGTTGTTGGCCGAGGGCAGCATCAGCAGTTCGAGCGCCTCATACTCGGAGATCTTCTGGCCCTCGGTGAGCTGGGCCCGGGACTCGTCCGTGTTGGCGGACTCAGCGGCGGCCTGCTTGTCCACCGTGATGACCGGACCTGGCTCGCCCTTCTTCAACGGGTGGCCCCGGAGGATCAGGTGAGCGTTCATCACCTTGGTGACGCTGGCGATCGGCGCGGGGGTCTCCGGGCCCGAGCTGCCGAGGCTGCCGACCCCGACCACCTCGGCGGCGGCCTGGCCCTTGGCCGGCCAGGGCATGGCGAGCGGGTTGCCGGTGAAGGTGTACGAGCCGGCCAGCGAGAGCTTCACCTTGGGGTCGGGCAGCGGGCGGAGCAGCTGGGCGACCACGACCACGCCGACCACCACGGCGAGGAACAGGCTCCAGACGGTGACCCGCTTGGCGCCCCGCCGGAACGGCGAGACCGGACGGGCGGAGAGGGCGGCCAGCACCTCCATCGCCTCGTCGGTGGTCTCGGGCAGCGGCAGCGGCGCGGGCGGTTCCTCGACCGGCAGGGCAGCGGGCTCGGGGTGGGTCCAGACCTGCACCGGCGGCTTCGCGAGCCTCACCGCCGCCTCGGCCTCGGCCACGACCTCCGCTTCGGCCTCGACCTCCGCCTTCGCCTCAACCTCGGGATCGGGATCGGGATCAGGATCGGGATCGGGATCGGGATCGGTCGCGGTCTCGACCTCGGCCCGGGCCACGTCCGCCTCGTCCTTGGCGTCCCGAACCGCGAGACGGGGATCGACCGCGTCGGGCTCCTCGATCGACCCGACCGGCTCCGCCGTCTCCGGGTCCGACGTGTCCGGGCTGGTCACAGCCTCGGAAACGGCCTCCTCGGGCACCCGGAGCATGGTGGTCACGTTGTCCACCGGCAGCCTCAGCATGGTGGTCCGGTTGTCCACATCACGGACCTTCAGCTGGACGGTGGAGCCGCTCGACTCGGTACCGGCCGGGTCGACCGACACCTCCTCCTCGCCTTCCCCGTCGTGCCGCACCTTGTCGGGGGACTCGCCCACGTGATCCAACCTCCTCGTCCGCCGTACCGGCCGAACCCGATTTCCATTCGCCGGTTAGCTGTCCAGTCTCCGGCACCGACGGCCGTAACAGCCGTCACACCCCGCCCGACCGGCCACTATTCGGCCGAACCGGCCTCCGTCGAGGCACTCCCAGCCAGGGACGCGAGGCCCGTGGGGGGCGGTTCCAGGCCCCACCGCTAGGTCACGATTCGGAGGCGTACTCGACAAGCCGCTGTGAGAGGCGTCACTCTGTCATTCATCCACGCGGGGAGGCTTGGATGGGCAAGAGCCGCAGAACTATTCCCGAGGAACTCCTGTTGCTCGCCTTGGACCCGACCACGGGCACCACGGCGCAGCCGCAGACCCTCGACCTCGGACTCGCCGGGGCACAGCTCGTCGAGCTGTCCTTGGCCGGAAGGATCGTCCCGGACGGGGACCGGATCGCCGTGGTGATGCCACGGCCGACCGGTGACCCGACACTGGACCACGCACTGGAACTGCTGCGCCGTCGTGGCAGCCCGGTGCGGGCCGCGCACTGGATCGGCGGGCCCCGCCTGGGGCTCAGGCAGACCTACCTGGCGCACCTGGAGAGGTGCGGCATGGTGACCGCCGTGCCGGGCCAGATGTGCGGCGTGCTGCCGACGACGCGGTACCAGGCGTCGGACGACTGCACCAACGCCGCGATCAAGCAGCGGCTGGACACTGCGATCCGTACGGGCGTCCCGCCGGACCCCCGAACGGCCGCACTGGCCGCGCTGGCGCATGCCGTCGGCCTGGGGAAGCACCTCTACCCGGGCAACGAGGGCAGGTCCTCGCGGTCACGACTGCGCGACCTGATCAGGTACGACCCGCTGGGCGGCATGGTGGCGCACGCGGTGATGGACGTTCAGAACGGGCTGCCCAACCAGGCCCGTGGTCCGGCGCCGGTGGCCGGGCCGACCAGGCCGGCCGCTCCGGCCGGTCGGCCGGCGCCGAGTCGGCCGACCGCGGGCGGCAACGGCCACGGGATGGCCGGGCGAGCGGTAGCCCGCTGAACGGAGCGCGCGGCGGACCGTGCGCGCCGGTGATCGGAAGGACCCTTTCGGGGCGGTCGGGCCAGGCAGTCAACTGCTTGCCCCGACCGCCCCGTTGGCATTTCCGGACACCGGGCCCCTATATCGGTTCCGGCACCGGGGCGCAAGGGCGGCAATCCCGATTGAGTGGTTTTCCGATGGTCTGTTCTAGTGCGCTCCTGCGATTCCCCCGCGCCGTACTGAGCCAAGATGGCATGCTGCTCCAAGTCAGGGGGGTTGGTACCAATTTCCACAGTCTTCCGAGGCGCGCCGCTCTCCGGCGCGCCAGAGGTCCGGCCGGAGGTCGATGTGTCCGCCAACATCAATCCGACAGTTCGGCGACGCAGGCTCGGCGCCGAACTGCGGCGTCTGCGTGAGCTGAAGGGGATGACGGCCGAAGAGGTGGCCGGCCGTCTGATGGTCTCCCAGTCGAAGATCAGCCGGCTGGAGAACGGCCGCCGTTCGATCAGCCAGCGGGACGTCCGGGATCTCTGCGACGTCTACGACGTCAGCGACGAGCGGATCCGGGCCGGCCTGATGGAGATGGCCAGGGAGTCCCGTCAGCGCGGCTGGTGGCACGAGTTCGGCGACATCCCGTACAGCGTCTACATCGGCCTGGAGGCCGAGGCCAGCTCGATCCGGGCCTACGAGTCCTCCTTCGTGCCCGGCCTGCTGCAGACCAGGGAGTACGCCGAGGCGGTGGTCGAGGGCACCCAGCCGGACACCGACGTGAGCGCCATCAAGCGGCGGGTGGACGTCCGGCTGAAGCGGCAGAGCCGGATATACGGCGAGGACCAGCTCGGCAGTCTCTGGGTGGTCATAGACGAGGCCGTGCTGATCCGGGTGGTCGGCGGCCCGCGGGTGATGGCCGATCAGCTGCTCCAGCTGCTGGAGTTGAGCGAGCGGCCGAACATCAACCTGCAGGTGATCCCGTTCCGGCACGGCGCGCATCCCGGCATGACCGGGACATTCTCCCTGATGGAGTTTCCGGAGTCGGCGGATTCGACCGTCGTCTACTTCGAAGGAGTGACGAGCGACCTCTACCTGGAGAAGGAGGCCGACGTCCGCCGCTATACCAATCTGTACGACCACCTGCGGGCCGCAGCGCTCAGCGTCGCGGAGAGCCGGTCATTGATTCACACCTATGCAGAGGGGTTCAAGAGATGAGCACGAAGTCGACCAGCAACCTGACCTGGCGCAAGAGCAGCCACAGCGGTGGCAACGGCGCCTGTGTCGAGATCGCCGTCCCGAGCAGCGCCACCATCGCCGTCCGTGACTCCAAGGACCCCGAGGGCCCCCAGCTGCACTTCAGCAAGGAGGCGTGGGCCGCGTTCGCCACCGCCACCGCCACCGGCGCCTTCGGCGAGATCTGAGACTCTGCCGCTCCGGGGAGCGGGCCGCMGGCGACCAGTCGGCGGCCCGCTCCGCTGTTTCCCCGGTAGGGCCTTACTTCAACGGGTAGCGCTCCGACCAGGCGGGGCCGCGCAGTTCGGGCCCGTGCAGCAGTTCCAGCACGAAGTCGTCGGCCAGCTCCAGCATCGTCCCCCGGCCCTCCAGCTCGGCCAGCAGCTCGGGCGGCAGCGCAGTCTCGCCGTGCAGCGCGCCGAGCAGGCTCCCGCAGACCAGCCCGGTCGAGTCGCTGTCGCCGGAGTGGTTGACCGCCAGCAGCAGGCCGGACTTCACGTCCTGGGCGACCAGCGCGCAGTAGACCCCGATCGCCAGCGCCTCCTCGGCGACCCAGCCCTGGCCCAGCTCCTCGACCCGGTCGGCCGACGGCTCTCCCGCCCGTACCGCGTCCAGGGCCTTGCGCAGGGCCGCAGTGGTCTCCTCGTGGCCCGGGTGGTCCGACAGGGTGGCCAGCGCCAGGTGGACGCCCTCCTCCAGGGTGCCGCCCCTGGCCACCGTGTGCACGATCACCGCGAAGGCCCCGGCGGCCAGATAGCCGGTCGGGTGACCGTGGGTCAGCACCGAGCACTCGACGGCCAGTTGGAAGACCAGTCCGGGCTCCCAGGCGGTCAGCAGCCCGAACGGCGCGGCCCGCATCACCGTCCCGCACCCCTTCGACTCCGGGTTGCGCGGCGCGTCCAGCGTCCCGGCGCGCTCCGCGTCCGGGCCGGTCAGCCCGGAGAGGCAGGCCTGCCCGGGGGCCCGCTGCGCGTACAGCCACTCCTGCCGCCCGAGCCAGCCGAGGCCGGACCTGCGCTCGTCCGGGCCCCAGTCGTACTGCGTCGCCGCCCAGCGGAGGTAGGCCTGGTGCACGTCGGTCGGCGGGTGCCAACTCCCGCCGTCCCGTTGGACATGAGCCCGGATCAGACCGTCCACCGTGAAGAGCGTCATCTGGGTGTCGTCGGTGACGCTGCCCGCCCTGCCGTACGCGGGCACGTAGCCCGTCACCCCGGCCGGACCGTGCGCGGCGCGGATGCTCTCCAGCGACTCGAACTCGATCCCGGCGCCGAGCGCGTCACCGATCGCCCCGCCGAGCAGACAGCCCCGCACCCTGCTGCGGAAGTCCTGCTGCTGCGCGCGTGACCACAGTGGCATCAACGGACGGCACCTCTCTCCTCGGGTACGGGGCGCACCACTCGGGGTGGGCCGGGCTGGAGCGCATCCGCACTGTATTCGAATACCGCTCCGATTTGGACCTTCGCCCTCGAACGCCAGCTCGTCAACAAATTGTTGCCACCACGCCATCCGGCGGCCACCCCGCAACGCCCGGGGGTTCCTAACGTCCGCACCATGACCACCTCCCCCTCCCGTCTTGCCCTCGCCGTGGCCCTCACCGGCGCGCTCACCCTCGGCTCCGGCGCGCTCGCCACCGGAACCGCGCTGGCCGACTCCCCCACCTGGTCCGCGCAGCAGTCCGCCCACCGCATCCCGTTCACCGCCGCCACCGTGACCCAGCAGGCCGACGGCTCCTTCAAGCTCGACTGGACCGCCCCCGGCACCCGCCGGGTCACCGTGTACGCGGGCACCGACCGGGACGGCATCCGGCACCGCACCGCCGTCGCCCGGGGCAGCGGCTCGGCCACCGTCACCGTCACCGGGCTGGCCACCGCCGACCGCTGGTTCTTCGAGCTGGTCCCGGACCGGGGCGAGTCGCTGACCGTCGCCGACCGCTCGCTGCACCTGGCCTCCGCCCCCAACTTCCGTGACGCGGGCGGCTACCGCACCGCCGACGGCCACTGGGTGAAGATGGGCGAGGTCTACCGCTCGGACGACCTCAGCAAGCTGACCGAGGCCGACCTGGCCAAGCTCCAGCGCCTGGGCATCCGGCAGATCTTCGACCTGCGCACCCCCGCCGAGCAGAAGTCCGCCCCCGACCGCATCCCGGCCGGCGCCACCGTGGTCGACGCCAACGTGCTCGGGGTCGCCGACACCGGCGCCTTCAACGTCACCTCGCCCGCCGCAGCGGTGCAGGCGATGATCGACGCCGAGCGGGTGATGGTCTCCGCCGAGAGCGCCAAGTCCGCCTACCGGGGCGTCCTCCGGGCCGCCGACGACCGGCACGCGATCCTGTTCCACTGCACCGCCGGCAAGGACCGCACCGGGTGGGCGAACGCCGCGCTGCTCACCGCGCTCGGCGTGCCGCGCAGCACGGTCGAGGCCGACTACCTGGCCAGCAACGACTACCGGGCGGCGGCCAACGCGGCGATCCTGTCGCACCTGCCGGCTTCGTACCAGGCGATCTACAAGCCGCTGCTGGACGTCCGTCCGGAGTACCTGAACGCCGGCTTCGACGAGGTCCAGGCCAAGTTCGGCTCCTTCGACGGCTACCTCAAGGACGGCCTCGAGGTGGACGTGCACAAGCTGCGGAGCCGTCTGCTCGCGGGCTGACGTTCAGTTGCACTACCCAGGGGCTCGGGGAACTGCGAGGAGATCTGGCGTTCGGGTCACTGCGAAAGTGCCTGACCACCCACGGACGGATCACCTTGTTCGAGGTCGGCGTCGCGGTTCCCCGAGCCCCTGACCGTAGATGGCTGACGTCTAGTCGAGAACGGGAAGCAGCTGCGGCAGGTGCCCGTCCGAGGCCAGGGCGGCGGCCCTGCGTTCCGGGGTGACCTCGCCGTAGGTGGTGGTGCGTTGGCGGTGGGGGCGGCCGGCGGCTTCGGCGATGGCTTCCAGGTCGCGGACGGACTTGTAGCTGCCGTAGGCGGAGCCGGCCATCCGGGAGATTGTCTCCTCCATCAGGGTGCCGCCGAGGTCGTTCGCGCCGGAGCGGAGCATCTCGGCCGCGCCGTCGGCGCCCAGCTTCACCCAGCTGGTCTGGATGTTGGGGATGTGCGGGTGCAGCAGCAGCCGGGCCATCGCCATCACCGCGCGGTTGTCCCGCATGGTCGGTCCCGGCCGGGCGATCCCGGCCAGGTAGACCGGGGCGTTGGTGTGGATGAACGGCAGCGTGACGAACTCGGTGAAGCCGCCGGTCCGTTGCTGGATCTGCGCGAGCAGCCGCAGGTGGCCCAGCCAGTGCGTCGGGTTGTCCACGTGGCCGTACATCATGGTGGAGGACGATCGGATGCCCAACTCGTGGGCGGTGCTGACCACTTCGACCCAGGTGGCGGCGGGCAGCTTGCCCTTGGTGAGCACCCAGCGGACCTCGTCGTCGAGGATCTCCGCCGCCGTACCGGGGATGGTGTCCAACCCGGACGCCTTCGCCTCGGTGAGCCAGTCCCGGATCGAGAGACCCGTCCTGGTGGCCCCGTTGACCACCTCCATCGGCGAGAAGGCGTGCACGTGCATCCCGGGCACCCGGGCCTTCACCGCCCGGGCGATGTCGAAGTACGCGGTGCCCGGCAGGTCAGGGTGGATGCCGCCCTGCATGCAGACCTCGGTGGCCCCGACCTCCCAGGCCTGCTCGGCCCGGTCGGCGACCTGGTCCAGCGAGAGGGTGTACGCGTCGGCGTCGGTCCGGCGCTGGGCGAAGGCGCAGAACCGGCAGCCGGTGTAGCAGACGTTGGTGAAGTTGATGTTCCGGGTGACGCAGTACGTGACCTCCTCGCCCACGGTGTCCCGGCGGACCGCGTCGGCGATGCCGCAGAGCGCGTCCAGCGCGGCGCCGTCGGCCTGGAACAGGGCCAGCGCCTGAGAGTCCGTCAGCCGGCTCGGGTCCGCTGCCGCGGCCGACAGGGCCTCCCGCAGGTCGCCGCCGAGCCGCTCGGGCGCCGAACTGCCGACCTGGGCCCGCAGCTCCTCCCAGTCGCCGTAGACCTCCTCGAAGTCGGCCCTGCGGTCGCCGGTCCGGCCCTCGGTGTCGATCTCCACGTGCAGCTCGGTCCGGCCGAAGGAGGCCGGCAGGTCCTCCGGCTCCTGCCAGGGCAGGCCGACCGGCATCGCGTCCTCCCTGGCCAGCCCGCTGGAGGGGTCGGCCAGTGCCCGGACGTGCGGCATGATGCGCGGGTCCAGCCACGGTTCGCCGCGCAGCAGGTACTCCGGATAGACCGTCAGCCGCTCGCGCAGCTCGAAGCCCTGGGCGGCCGTCCGGGCCGCCAGCTCCTCGATCTGCGGCCAGGGGCGCTCGGGGTTGACGTGATCGGGCGTCAGCGGCGAGACCCCGCCCCAGTCGTCGATGCCCGCGCCGATGATCAGCGGGTACTGCTCGTCGACCAGGTTCGGCGGCGCCTGGATCCGGGCGGACGGGCCGAGCACCAGCCGGGTGACCGCGATCGCGGCGGCCAGCTCCTCCAGCTCGGCGTCGGGCATGCCGCGCATCGCGGTATCCGGCTTGGCCCGGAAGTTCTGCACGATCACCTCCTGCACGCCGTGGTAGCGGCGCGAGGTGCGGCGGATCGCGAACAGCGCGTCGGCGCGCTCCTCGTAGGTCTCCCCGATGCCGATCAGCACCCCGGTGGTGAACGGCACCGCGCTGCGGCCCGCGTCCTCCAGCACCCGCAGCCGGACGGCCGGCTCCTTGTCCGGCGAGCCGTAGTGCGGGCCGCCGGGCTCGGACCAGAGCCGGGTCGCGGTGGTCTCCAGCATCATGCCCATCGACGGGGCGACCGGCTTGAGCCGCTGGAAGTCGGTCCAGCTCAGCACCCCGGGGTTGAGGTGCGGCAGCAGCCCGGTCTCCTCCAGCACCCGGATCGACATCGCCCGGACGTAGGAGAGGGTGTCGTCGTACCCGTGCGCGTCCAGCCACTCGCGGGCCTCCGGCCAGCGGTCCTCGGGGCGGTCGCCGAGCGTGAACAGCGCCTCCTTGCAGCCCATCGCCGCGCCCTGCCGGGCGATCTCCAGCACCTCGTCGGGCGACAGGTAGAGGCCGTGGCCGTCCTTGCGGAGCTTGCCCGGCACGGTGACGAAGGTGCAGTAGTGGCAGCGGTCCCGGCAGAGCCGGGTGAGCGGGATGAAGACCTTCTTCGAGTACGTGATGACCCCGGGCCGCCCGGCCTCGGCCAGCCCGGCGTCCCGGATCCGGGATGCGGTGGCACAGAGATCCGCCAGGTCGTCACCTCTGGCCCGGAGCAGCACCGCGGCCTCGGCGACGTCCAGCGCCACCCCGTCCCTGGCCCGGCGCAGCGCGCGCCGCATCGAGGTGGCGGTCGGGGCGGGCGGCTGGTCCTCCGTAGCGTTCATGGGGCGACGATACCCAGCGGTTGGTCCATCGGGATGACAGAACCCTGACGTGATCTCAGGGTCGGCTGCATCCCTGGTCGTACGGACGTCCCGCCCTGTGGGGCGATGCCGGGGAACCTGCTGCGGGCTCTAATGGTTGTGCAGAGCAGGACATCTGACGACGACAGGGGTAGAAGTCATGGTGGACCAAGTGCGGCCCTACCGATCCGGACGACGCACCACCGCCCGGGTCCTGGTCCCGGTCGGTGTGGTGGCGCTGACCGCGGCCGGGATCGGCCTGGTGCCCGCGATGGCTGGCGACTCGGGGCCCTCGCTGCCCGCCCTGACGGCGGAGCAGGTGGTGGCCAAGGCGCTCGGCTCCGACGTCGAGTCGCTGTCCGGCACGGTGAAGGTCAAGGCCGACCTCGGGGTGCCGGCCCAGTTGCTCGGCGGGCTGCCCGGTGCCGCCGGTGGCCGCCGCGGTGGCGGCGGTGACCAGGGCAGCTCGCAGGCCGCCCCCGAGAGCAAGCTGCTCGAGCTGCTCGGCGGGGAGCACACCCTGCAGGTCGCGGTGGACGGTCCGGACCGCCAGCGGATCGGGCTGATCGGCGGTCTGACCGGCTACGAGCTGGTGCACAACGGCAGCGAGCTGTGGGCCTGGGACAGCCGGAGCAACGACGCGGTCCACCTGACCGGCCCGGCGGCCGCCGCCGCCCAGCGGCCGAAGACGCCGCTGCCGGTGACCCCGCAGGACGCGGCCCGCCGCTTCCTCTCGCTGAGCGCGGAGTCCACCTCGGTGGTGGTCGACGGCACCGCCGAGGTGGCCGGGCAGAAGGCGTACCAGCTGAGCGTGAAGCCGAAGCAGAGCGGCTCGACGATCGCCGAGGTACGGATCGCGGTGGCCGCCGACAACGGCGTGCCGCTGTCGGTGCTGGTCCGCTCGACCGACGGCTCCAAGGTGCTGGACGTGCACTTCAGCCAGGTCTCGTTCGGCAAGCCGAGCGCCTCGACCTTCGCCTTCACCGCCCCCAAGGGCGCGAAGGTGACGGAGCGTCGGGCCGACGAGGCTCCCGCCACCGGGCGCACCGCGCCCGAGGCCCCGGGGCAGAACGCGAGCGGCCTCGACCTGGTCGGCCAGGGCTGGGCGACCGTGCTCACCGCCAAGCTGCCTGCGGGCGAGGGCAGTTCCTTCGCCAAGGCGCTCGGCAAGCCGGTCGGCGGCGGCACCCTGCTCGGCACCAAGGTGCTGAACGTCCTGATCACCGACGACGGCCGGGTCTTCGCCGGCGCGGTCACCCCGCAGGTGCTGCAGAGCGCGGCCGGGGTGAAGTGAGTGGCTCTTCTCGAGCAGTCGGACGGCCCGGCCGCTTCGGCGGACGTGATCCGTACCAGCGGTCTGACCAAGCGCTTCCGGGGCGGTCAGCTCGCGGTGGACAACCTGGATCTGACGGTGCCCCGGGGGTCGGTCTTCGGCTTCCTCGGCCCGAACGGCTCCGGCAAGACCACCACCATCCGGATGCTGATGGGCCTGATCGCCCCGACCGCCGGGGTGGCCACCGTGCTCGGTGAGCCGATGCCCGGCGCGGTGTCCTCGGTGCTGCCCCGGGTCGGTGCCCTGATCGAGGGCCCGGCCCTGTACGGCTTCCTGTCCGGCCGGGACAACCTGGCCCGGATCGACGCCGCCGACCCGACCACCGACCCGCGTACCCGCTCCCGCCGGGTCGACGAGGCGCTGGACCGGGTCGGGCTGACCGCTGCGGCCGGCAAGAAGGCCCGGGCCTACTCACTCGGCATGAAGCAACGGCTCGGGCTGGCCTCGGCCCTGCTCCGCCCGCGCGAGCTGCTGGTGCTGGACGAGCCCACCAACGGCCTGGACCCGCAGGGCATGCGGGAGATCCGCACACTGATCCGGGAGGTCGCGGCCGACGGCACCACCGTCTTCCTCTCCTCCCACCTGCTCGACGAGATCGAGCACGTCTGCAC
The DNA here is from genome assembly GCF_054049135.1 of Kitasatospora sp. P5_F3. NCBI lineage: Bacteria > Bacillati > Actinomycetota > Actinomycetes > Kitasatosporales > Streptomycetaceae > Kitasatospora > Kitasatospora sp. P5_F3. Next base: position 29,732 of record NZ_JBFUMY010000022.1, read on the forward strand.
CCACGCCGCCGTGATGGCCAAGGGCCGCCTGCTGGTGCAGGGCACGGTGGCCGAGCTGGCCGCCCGCGCCTCGGGCCGCCTGGTGGTCCGTACGCCCGACGTCACGCTGGCCGCCGAGGTGCTGACCGGCCGTCAGGTCACCGACCTGACCAGCGACGAGGACCGGGTCTCCGGCACCCCACTGGGCGAGCAGGAGCTGCCCAAGCTCTGCGCCGCCCTGGTCGAGGCCGGGGTCCGGGTGCACGGCTTCGGCGTGGAGCGCGGCACACTCGAGGACGCCTTCGTGGCACTGACCGGGGAGGGTTTCGATGTCGCTGGTTGAGACGCGGCCTGCTGCCGTGGTGACCGTGGGAGCTTCGCTCTCGCTGTTCCGCAGCGAGCTGGGGCTGACCTTCCGCCGGGCCAGGACGATCACCCTGCTCGGCATCCTGGCCGCCCTGCCGGTGCTGATCGGGGTGGTGATCAAGTCGCAGACGGACGGCTCCGGGGGCGGTGGCGGCCCCGCCTTCATCGCCCAGGTGACCCAGAACGGCCTCTTCCTGGTCTTCACCTCGCTGGCCGTGACCCTGCCGATCTTCCTGCCGATGACGGTGGGCGTGGTGGCCGGTGACTCGATCGCCGGTGAGGCCGCCTCCGGCACCCTGCGCTACCTGCTGGTCGCCCCGGCCGGGCGGACCAGGCTGCTGGCCGTCAAGTTCGCCGCGGGGATGACCTTCTGCCTGGCCGCCACCCTGGCCGTGGCACTCTCCGCCCTGGCCACCGGCGCAGCCCTGTTCCCGCTCGGCCAGGTCACCCTGCTCTCCGGTGACACCGTCGGCCCCGGTACGGCGCTGGTCCGGGCGGTGCTGATCGCCCTGGTGGTCGCCGCCTCGCTGGGCGGGCTGGTCGCGATCGGCCTGTTCGTCTCCACCCTGACGGGCAGTGGGATCGCCGCCATGGCCACCACGGTGGTGCTGGTGATCACCGTGCAGATCCTGGACACCTTCCCCCAGCTGCACGCCATCCAGCCCTACCTCTTCACCCACCACTGGCTCAGCTTCGGCGACCTGCTCCGGCAGCCGATCTACTGGGACAACGTCCTGCAGAACCTCGGCCTCCAGGCGATCTACGTAGCCGTCTTCGGCTCCGCCGCGTGGGCCCGCTTCACGTCGCGCGACATCACGGCCTGAACTTCCGCAGGCGCTCAGCCAGAGCTGACCAGGGGCTCGGGGAACTGCGAGGAGATCTGACGCCGGGGTAACTGCGAAAGTGCCTGACCATCTACGCAGGTGCAACGCTCCAGAGGTCGGCGTCGCAGTTCCCCGAGCCCCTGGTGGTGCAACCTCGGGAGCTGCAAAAAGCTAAGCGGTGCGCGACGTCGCGGCTGCGCAGGCGAGGACCGCGAGTTGGGCCGGGGAGACCAGGAAGAGCGGTGACCAGTCCGGGCAGACCAGGCGGACACCGGCGGTCAGGCCGTGCAGGCGGGCCCGGTGCGACCCCTTGAGCTCGACCCGGTCCAGCCGGTACGGGGACTCCAGGGTGATCGCCGGGTGGCCGGGGCGCTGCCACCGGATGGTCACGGGGCCACCGGGGCGGGCCGAGCTGAGGAGGAGTTCGCCGGTCTCGGCGGCGTCCGTCTCACGGCGGACAGCAGGCACCCGCAGCGCCCCGCCGGAGGCCAGCACGACGGCCCCGTCCACGGCCCCCGCACGTCGGAACGGCCGGGCCAACGTGGTGGCGAGCTGGACCATCGCGACTCCTCCCGGGGGCAGCACGGAGCTGTGGCACCGGAGGTTAGCAGGACTGCGGCCCGGTTGAGGAGATCCGGAAACGAGTTCTTCACATCACGGGACGTCAGCCCGAGAGGGCCTGCTGCGGCGCGTCGGCCACCACCGGCCGGGGTGTGAGCAGGGCGGCCCGGTTCTGCCGGAGCCGCCGCAGGGCGTCCCAGCTGAGCATCACCAGCGCGACCCAGACCAGCGCGAAGCCGGCCCAGCGGGCGGGCGGCATCTGCTCGTGGAAGACGGTGATCCCGAGCAGGAACTGGAGCACCGGCGCCAGGTACTGGAGCAGCCCGAGCGTGCTCAGCGGCACCCGCAGGGCCGCCGCGCCGAAGCAGAGCAGCGGGATCGCGGTGATCACCCCGCTGACCATCAGCAGGCCCGAGTGGCCCCAGCCGGCCACCCCGAAGCTGCCCTCGCCCCGGACCGCCAGCCAGATCAGGAACCCGACCGCGAACGGGAACATCACCGCGCTCTCCAGCGCGAAGCTCTCCTGGCCGCCGAGCGCGACCTTCTTCTTGAGCAGGCCGTACGTGCCGAAGGAGAACGCCAGGGTGAGCGCGATCCAGGGCAGCCGCCCGTACCCGACGGTGAGCACGACGACTGCGGCCACCCCGACGCCGACCGCCACCCACTGGGCGGTGCGCAGCCGTTCGCGCAGCAGCAGGACACCGAAGGCGATGGTGACCAGCGGGTTGATGAAGTATCCGAGGCTGGTCTCCACCACGTGGCCGGAGTTCACTCCCCAGATGTAGACGCCCCAGTTGACCGAGATGGTCATCGCGGCGAGCACCGAGAGCGCGAGCCTGCGTGGCTGGGCGAGCAGCGGGCGGATCCAGGCCCACTTGCGCTGGACCAGCAGCAGCAGGGCGACGGCCACCAGCGACCAGGTCATCCGGTTGGCCAGGATGTCGACCGCGCTGCTGGGCTCCAACAGCGGCCAGAACAGCGGGAAGAGTCCCCAGATGCCGTACGCGGCCACGCCGTAGCCGATCCCGTTGCCGCTACCGGCCTCTTGCTTCCCCGCCATCGACCGGCCGCCCTCCGCGCACGCTGCTCTCCGGTCGAAGGTAGCGGCAGGGAGGGCGGGCTGTCATCTCCGTATCAGGGTTTGACTCATGACAGGCGCTGACCGGTCAGACGGCTGCGGCGACCGTCTCCGCCAGCGGCGTGGTCGGACGGCCGATCAGCTTGCTCAGCTCGCCCTGGTGCCGGGCCAGCTCGCCCCGGGCGATGGCCGCGTCGACCTCGACCAGGATCGAGGCGAAGCCCTCCGGCAGGCCCGCGCCGAGCAGGACGGCCTTGTGCTGCTCGGCCGGCAGGTCGCGGTAGGCCACCGGCTTGCCCGAGGCTGCGGCCAGCGCGGCCGCGTACTCGGAGAAGCTCCAGGCCACGTCGCCGCTGAGCTCGTACACCCGGTTCATGTGCCCCTCGCCGGTCAGCACCTCGACGGCCGCGTCGGCGTAGTCGCGGCGGGCCGCGGTGGCGATCCGGGCGTCGCCGTTGCTGCCGACCACCGCGCCGTGCTCCAGCGCGACGGCGGCGTTGGCGGTGTAGTTCTCGGTGTACCAGCCGTTGCGCAGGAAGACGTAGGGCAGACCGGAGCCGAGGATGGCCGCCTCGGTGCCCTTGTGGTCGTCGGCGAGGGCGAAGTTGGCGTCGTCGCCGCCCAGGATGCCGGTGTACGCGAGCAGCGCGACCCCGGCCGCCTTCGCCGCCTCGACCACGGCGGTGTGCTGCGGGATCCGCACCCCGACCGCGTTGCCCGAGATCAGCAGCACCTTGTCGCCGGCGCCGAAAGCGGCCGCCAGCGTCTCGGGGCGGTCGTAGTCGACCACCCGGACGTCGATGCCCTGGGCGGCCCAGTCGGCGGCCTTCTCGGCCGAGCGGACGGCGACCGCGATCTCGGTGGCGGGGACCTTGGCCAGCAGGCCCTCGACGACCAGGCGGCCGAGCTGTCCGGTGGCTCCGGCGACGACGATCATGATGTTCTCCCTGCGGTGAGCTCTTGTGCTGACAGCACTCACCGTATGTACTGGACTTACCAATCGGAAGTACGCACCTTGAAGTAGGGTACTGACATGAAGGTAAGTGTCGAGCAGCTGCAGCACCCGCCGGACGTCAACGACCGGATGTGCCCGTCCCGGGGCGTGCTGGAGCACGTCACCAGCCGCTGGGGCGTGCTGGTGCTGATCGCGCTGGCCGAGCGCGAGTACCGGTTCAGCGAGCTGCGCCGCCGGGTGGCCGGGGTCAGCGAGAAGATGCTCGCCCAGACCCTGCAGACCCTGGAGCGGGACGGCTTCGTGCACCGCGAGGCGCACCCGGTGATCCCGCCCCGGGTCGACTACCGGCTGACCCCGCTCGGTACGGAGGCCSCCSCCCGGGTCGGCGGCCTCGCGCACTGGGTCGAGCGGCACACTCCCACGGTGCTGACGTCCCGCCAGGAGTACGACACCCGCTGAGCTCGGGTCAGGCCACCGTCCAGGTGTCCTTGCCGGTCAGCAGGTCCCCCAGGTCGCCCGCGCCCTGCTGCTCGACCGCCTGGTCCAGCTGATCGCTCATCAGGTCGTCGTAGACCGGCCGTTGGACCGCCCGGAGCACCCCGATCGGGGTGTGGTGCAGGGTGTCCGCGTCGGCGATCCGGGACAGCGCGAAGGCCAGCGCCGGGTTGGGGTGGTGGGCGTCGTGCACCAGCACGTCCGCCTGGTTCTCCTCGGTCAGCGGAGCGACGTGCAGCTCGCCGAGCGCGTCCCGGAAGACACCCCGGCCGGCGAAGGTGACCGGCTGCCCGTGCTCGAGCCGGATCAGCGCCTCGTCCCTGGTACCCGGGTCCTTGAGCACCTCGAAGGCGTTGTCGTTGAAGATGTTGCAGTTCTGGTAGATCTCCACCAGCGCGGTGCCCTGGTGCTCGGCGGCCGCCCGGAGCACCGACTGCAGGTGCTGGCGGTCCGAGTCGATGGTGCGGGCGACGAAGGTGGCCTCGGCGCCGATCGCCAGCGAGATCGGGTTGAACGGGTGGTCCAGCGAGCCCATCGGGGTGGACTTGGTGATCTTCCCGACCTCGCTGGTGGGCGAGTACTGACCCTTGGTCAGCCCGTAGATCCGGTTGTTGAACAGCAGGATCTTCAGGTTGACGTTCCGTCGCAGCGCGTGGATCAGGTGGTTGCCGCCGATCGACAGCGCGTCGCCGTCACCCGTCACCACCCAGACCGACAGGTCCCGCCGGGAGGCGGCCAGGCCGGTCGCGATCGCCGGGGCGCGGCCGTGGATCGAGTGCATCCCGTAGGTGTTCATGTAGTACGGGAACCGGGAGGAGCAGCCGATGCCGGAGACGAAGACGGTGTTCTCCCGCTTGATGCCCAGCTCGGGCATGAAGGCCTGGACGGCGGCCAGGATCGCGTAGTCCCCGCAGCCGGGGCACCAGCGCACCTCCTGGTCGGTCTTGAACTCCTTGGCGGTCTGCAGCGCCTCGGCCTTGGGGACCAGTCGAAGGCTCTCCATCACTTCTCCTCCAGAGTGCCGATGGCGGCGGACAGCACGTCGGCCAGCTGGGCCGCCTTGAAGGGCAGGCCGCGCACCTGGTTGTAGGACTCGGCGTCCACCAGGTACTTGGCGCGCAGCAGCAGCGCGAGCTGACCGAGGTTCATCTCCGGCACGATCACCTTGTCGTACGCCTTGAGGATCGAACCCAGGTTCGCCGGGAAGGGGTTGAGGTGCCGCAGGTGGGTCTGCGCCACCTCGCCGCCGTCCGCCCTGACCCGCCGGACGGCCGCGGTGATCGGGCCGTAGGTGGAGCCCCAGCCGAGCACCAGCACCCGGGCGTTACCCGACGGGTCGTCAACCTCCAGGTCCGGTACGTCGATTCCGTCGATCTTGGCCTGCCGGGTGCGGACCATGAAGTCGTGGTTGGCCGGGTCGTAGGAGATGTTCCCGGTGCCGTCCTGCTTCTCGATCCCGCCGATCCGGTGCTCCAGGCCGGCCGTACCCGGCACCGCCCACGGGCGGGCCAGCGTGGCCGGGTCGCGCTGGTACGGCCAGAACTCGCCGTCGTGGTTCGGTCCGGTGGCGAAGTCCGGGTCGATCAGCGGGAGTTCGTCCACCTGCGGGATCCGCCAGGGCTCCGAGCCGTTGGCCAGGTAGCCGTCGCTCAGCAGGAAGACCGGGGTGCGGTAGGTGACCGCGATCCGGGCCGCCTCCAGCGCGGCGTCGAAACAGTCGGCCGGGGTGGCGGGGGCCACGATCGGCACCGGCGCCTCGCCGTTGCGGCCGAACATCGCCTGCAGCAGGTCGGCCTGCTCGGTCTTGGTCGGCAGGCCGGTGGACGGGCCACCGCGCTGGATGTCCACCACCAGAAGCGGAAGTTCGAGCGAGACCGCCAGGCCGATGGTCTCCGACTTCAGCGCCACGCCGGGCCCCGAGGTGGTGGTGACGCCCAGCGCCCCGCCGAACGCGGCACCGAGCGCGGCGCCGATGCCGGCGATCTCGTCCTCGGCCTGGAAGGTCCGGACGCCGAAGTTCTTGTGCCGGGACAGCTCGTGCAGGATGTCCGAGGCCGGGGTGATCGGGTAGGAGCCCAGGAAGACCGGCAGGCCCGAGCGCTGCCCGGCCGCGATCAGCCCGTACGACAGCGCGAGGTTGCCGGAGATGTTCCGGTAGGTGCCGAGCGGCAGCCTGGCCGGGGCCACCTCGTAGGAGACCGCGAAGTCCTCGGTGGTCTCACCGAAGTTCCAACCCGCCCGGAACGCCACGATGTTGGCCTCGGCGATCTCCGGCTTCTTGGCGAACTTCTGCCGCAGGAACGCCTCCGTCCCGTGCGTGGGCCGGTGGTACATCCAGGACAGCAGCCCGAGCGCGAACATGTTCTTGGCCCGCTCGGCGTCCTTCCGGGCCAGGCCGGAGTCCTTGAGCGCCTCCAGGGTGAGCGCCGTCAGCGGCACCCGGTGCACGTGGTACGCCTCCAGCGAGCCGTCGCCCAGCGGGTCGGCGGCGTAGCCGACCTTCGCCAGCGCGCGCTTGGTGAACTCGTCGGTGTTGGCGATGATCTCGGCACCGCGCGGCAGGTCGCCCAGGTTGGCCTTGAGCGCCGCCGGGTTCATCGCGACCAGGACGTTCGGCGCGTCGCCCGGGGTGAGGATGTCGTGGTCGGCGAAGTGCAGCTGGAACGACGACACGCCCGGCAGCGTCCCGGCGGGTGCCCGGATCTCGGCCGGGAAGTTCGGCAGCGTCGAGAGGTCGTTGCCGAACGAGGCCGTCTCCGAGGTGAAGCGGTCGCCGGTGAGCTGCATACCGTCGCCGGAGTCCCCGGCGAACCGGATGATCACCCGGTCCACTCGCCGGATCGGCTTCGCGGGCCGCTGCCGCACACCCGGCGGCGGGACCGGCTCCGAACGGCTTTCGCCGTCGTCAGAACCGTCCACTGCCTCTACCTGATCCACCTGACTGGTCACTGCCGCGGACCTCCTCGTGGGCGCCAGCCGCGGGCGTGAGCCGTGTGCCCCGTCCGCGTGGTGCACTGCTTCGCATCCTAGGCGGCCGAACCCCGCGTGGGCCGGAACTTGGGGTCACCGGCGGGGCCCTCCACCGGTACACAACGTTGACGCTAGGGGTCCTCATGCCCCGCACAGGGGTGGCTCGATCAGGACTGTAGGTAGGTGAGCACGGCCAGCACCCGGCGGTGGTCCTGCTGGCTCTGGCCCAGGCCCAGCTTGAGGAAGATGTTGCTGACGTGCTTCTCCACCGCACCGTCCGAGACCACCAGCTGCCGGGCCACCGCGGCGTTGGTCCGCCCCTCGGCCATCAGCCCGAGCACCTCGCGCTCGCGCGGGGTCAGCCCGGCCAGCACGTCACCCTTGCGGCTGCGGCTGAGCAGCTGCTGCACCACCTCCGGGTCCAGCGCGGTGCCGCCGTCGGCGACCCGGACCACCGCGTCGACGAACTCCCTGACCTCGGCGACCCGGTCCTTGAGCAGGTAGCCGACGCCCCGGGTGGAGCCGGCCAGCAGCTCGCTCGCGTACTTCTCCTCGACGTACTGGGAGAGCACCAGCACCCCCACCGCCGGGTACAGCCCGCGCAGCGTGACGCAGGCCCTGATGCCCTCGTCGGTGTGGGTCGGCGGCATCCGGACGTCGGCCACCACCACGTCGGGCAGCGCGTCGGCGGCGGCCAGCTCCTGCACGGTGCGGACCAGTGCCTCGCCGTCCCCGACGCCCGCGACCACCTCCAGGCCGCGGTCGGTGAGCAGCCTGGTCAGGCCCTCGCGCAGCAGTACGGAGTCCTCGGCGATGACGACACGGAGCATGACGGCCTTTCGGGCAGGGCGACCGGACGACGTCCAGTCTCCCGCATCCGACGGGCCATCAGAGTGACACCCCGTCACATCGTGCGGATGGCCACCGCGTCGCACAGACCCTGCAGGGCCGCCTTGGCCGGACAGTCCTGCAGCGGGGCCAGCAGCGCGCGGGCCTCCTCGGCGTAGCGCAGGGTGTCCCGGCGGGCGCGCTCCAGCGCGGGGTGCCGGCGCAGCAGCTTGAGCGCCTCGGCGTGCAGCTCGTCGTCGCCCGCCAGGTCGAGGGTGAGCAGCTCGCGCAGCCGGACGTCCTCGGGGTCGCTCTCGTCCACCGGCATCTGCTGGAGCAGCAGGATCGGCAGCGTCGGCACGCCCTCGCGCAGGTCGGTGCCGGGGGTCTTGCCGGACTCGTGGCCGTCGCTGGCGATGTCGAGCACGTCGTCGGCGAGCTGGAACGCGGTGCCCATCCGCTCGCCGTAGTGGCGGAGGATCTCGACCGCCTCCGGCGTGGCGCCGGACATCAGCGCGCCGAGGTGACAGGCGACCGCGACCAGCGAGCCGGTCTTGCCCGCGATCACGTCCAGGTAGTGCTGGAGCGGGTCGTCCTCGGGGCGCGGGCCCGCGGTCTCCAGGATCTGACCGGTCACCAGCCGCTCGAAGGCGTCGGCCTGCAGGCGGACCGCCGCCGGGCCGAGGTCCGCCAGCACCTGGGAGGCGCGGGAGAACAGGAAGTCGCCGGTCAGGATCGCGACCGAGTTGTCCCAGCGGGAGTTGGCGCTCGGAGCGCCCCGCCGGACGGGGGCCTCGTCCATCACGTCGTCGTGGTACAGCGTGGCCAGGTGGGTCAGCTCGACCACCACGGCGGCGGGGACCACACCGGGCGCGTACGGGTCGCCGAACTGGGCGGCCAGCATCACCAGCAGCGGGCGGAAGCGCTTGCCGCCGGCCTCGATCAGGTGGCTCGCGGTGACGGTGATGAACGGGACGTCGCTCTTGACCGTCTCGGTCAGGGACGCCTCGACGGCATCCATGCCGGCCTGCACGTCGCTGGTCAGATCGCGGTCCTGCACGCTCAGTCCGAAGGGCCCCACGACGGTCACGCAGACCACTCCTGTCCCTGGTCGATTCGCGGCCTGGTCCCTGAGTGCCGCCGCTGGCCTACTAGGAGGGTATCCGGTCGCGAGTGGATCACTGCACGGGCGTGCGGGTGTGTACGACGCAGGGCCCGCMGCCKGCGGCKGCGGGCCCGGTCGGGCAATCTCAACGGGTGAAGACCGAGGCCGAGGAGGCCAGGTCGAGGAAGTACTGCGGGGCCAGCCCGAGCACCAGGGTGACCAGGACGCCGATCGCGATGGCGGTGCTGGTGAGCACGCTGGGCACGGCCACGGCGGGCCCGCCCGGGCGCGGGTCGGAGAAGAACATCAGCACGATCACGCGGATGTAGAAGAAGGCCGCGACGGCCGAGCTGAGCACACCGACGATCACCAACGGCGTGGCGCCGCCGGCCGCCGCCGCCTGGAACACCGCGAACTTGCCGGTGAACCCGGAGGTCAGCGGGATACCGGCGAAGGCCAGCAGGAAGAGCGCGAAGACCGCTGCCAGCAGCGGCGAGCGCCGGCCCAGACCGGCCCAGCTGGAGAGGTGGGTGGCCTCGCCCTTGGAGTCGCGCACCAGGGTCACCACCGCGAACGCGCCGAGGGTGACGAAGGAGTACGCGGCCAGGTAGAAGAGCACCGCACCGATGCCCTGCTTGTTGGAGGCGATCACCCCGGTGAGGATGAAACCGGCGTGCGCGATCGAGGAGTACGCCAGCAGGCGCTTGACGTCCTGCTGGGTGACGGCCAGCACCGCGCCGACCACCATGGTCAGGATCGCCACACCCCACATGACGGGCCGCCAGTCCCAGCGCAGGCCGGGGAAGGCCACGTAGAACAGCCGGAGGAAGGCGCCGAACGCGGCCGTCTTGGTGGCCGCGGCCATGAAGCCGGTGACCGGGGTCGGCGCGCCCTGGTAGACGTCCGGGGTCCAGGAGTGGAACGGCACCGCACCGACCTTGAAGAGCAGGCCGACCGAGAGCATCGCCAGGCCGATCAGCAGCAGCGCGTCGTTCTGGGTGGAGCCCGCCAGCGCGGGGGTGACCTGGGCGACCCCGGACACCACGTCGGCGATCCCGCCGAGGCTGACGGTGCCCGCGTAGCCGTACAGCAGCGCGGTGCCGAACAGGAAGAAGGCCGAGGCGAAGGCGCCGAGCAGGAAGTACTTGACCGCTGCCTCCTGGGAGAGCAGCCGGCGGCGCCGGGCCAGGGCGCACAGCAGGTAGAGCGGGAGGGAGAAGATCTCCAGCGCGACGAACATGGTCAGCAGGTCGTTGGCGGCCGGGAAGAGCAGCATGCCGCCGACCGCGAACAGGGTGAGCGGGAAGACCTCGGTGGAGGCGAACCCGGCCCTGGTGGCCTCCCGCTCCTGCTCGCTGCCGGGGACGGCCGCGCCCTGCGGGGCGAAGGCGTCCACCGCGTTGCCGTTCAGCCTCGGCTCCAGCCGGCGCTCGGCGTAGGTGAGCACGGCCACCGCGGCGGAGAGCACGATCAGGCCCTGGAGGAACAGCGCTGGGCCGTCGATGGCCACCGCGCCCATCGCCAGCAGCCCGGCCTCGGTGGTGGCGTGCCCCTGGGCGGCCAGCACCACCACGGCGCCGAACGAGGCGGCCAGACCGAGCAGCGCGATGGTGAGCTGGGCGCCGTACCGGGCCCGGCGCGGCAGGAAGGCCTCGGCCAGGACGCCCAGCAGGGCCGCGCCGAAGACGATCAGCATCGGCGAGAGCTGGCCGTACTCGATGTGCGGCGCCGGGATGCTGGGGCTGTTGCCGCCCGCGGCGGCGAGCCAACCGCTCACTTGTGCTCACCTCCGGTGGTGGCGGCGACCGGGTGGGCCGGTGCCGGGTCGGTCTGCTGGACCTGGGACTGGGTGGCGTCCACGGTCGGGTTGACCAGGTCGGTGAGCGGCTTGGGGTAGACGCCCAGCAGGATGGTCAGGGCCACCAGCGGGGCCACCACGGCGAGTTCACGGACCTTCAGGTCCGCCATGCCCGCCACGCCCTCCTTGACCGGTCCGGTCATGGTGCGTTGGTAGAGCAGCAGCGCGTACAGCGCGGCCAGCACGATGCCCAGGGTGGCGATGATCCCGATCACCGGGTACTTGCTGAACGTGCCGACCAGGACCAGGAACTCGCTGACGAACGGGGCGAGCCCCGGCAGCGAGAGGGTGGCCAGGCCGCCGATCAGGAAGGTCCCGGCAAGCACCGGGGCGACCTTCTGCACCCCGCCGAAGTCGCTGATCAGACGCGATCCCCGACGGGAGATCAGGAAGCCCGCGACCAGCATCCAGGCGGCGGTGGAGATGCCGTGGTTCACCATGTAGAGGGTGGCACCGCTCTGCGCCTGGGTGGTGAAGGCGAAGATGCCCATGATGATGAAGCCGAAGTGCGAGATCGAGGCGTACGCGACCAGCCGCTTGATGTCCTTCTGACCGACCGCCAGCAGCGCGCCGTAGACGATCCCGATCAGGGCCAGCACCAGGATGACAGGGCCGAAGGTGGTGGACGCCTCCGGGAACAGCCCGAGGCAGAACCGCAGCATCGCGAAGGTGCCGACCTTGTCCACAACTGCCGTGATCAGCACGGCCGTTCCGGCGGTGGCCTCGCCCATCGCGTTCGGCAGCCAGGTGTGCAGCGGCCAGAGCGGGGCCTTCACCGCGAAGGCGAAGAAGAAGCCCAGGAAGAGCGCCTTCTCGGCGGTCGGGTCGATCACCAGCTTGCCGTCGGCGATCGCGTTCGTCAGCGTCGGCAGGTCGAAGGTGGCCAGGCCCTGCCCGGCGGCGATCACGTACAGCCCGATCACGGCGGCCAGCATGACCAGCCCGCCGAGCAGGTTGTAGAGCAGGAACTTCACTGCGGCGTACGAGCGCTGGGCGCTCGCGTCCGGGCCGCCGGCCCGGTCGCCGAAGCCGCCGATCAGGAAGTACATCGGGATCAGCATGGCTTCGAAGAAGACGTAGAACACGAAGACGTCGGTGGCCAGGAAGGAGACGATCACCATCGCCTCGACCGCCAGCACCAGGGCGAAGAAGCCCTGGGTCCGGCGCAGGTTCTCGAAGGTGCCGTCCGGGTTCTGGATCGGCTCCGCGTCGTGCCAGGAGGCCAGCAGCACGATCGGCACCAGCACGGCGGTGAGCAGCACGAGGACCGCGCCGATCCCGTCCACGCCGAGCGAGAAGCTGATCCCGAAGGACCTGATCCAGCTGTACGACTCGGTCAGCTGGTAGCGGTCACCGCCGGGTTCGTACCGGACGGCGACCAGCACGGCCAGCACCAGGGCGGCCGTCGAGACGGCCATCGCGGTGAGCTTCGCCGTCCGGCGGCGGGCCTCGGTGGTGCCGCCCGGCAGCGCCGCGGTGAGCACCGCCCCGGCGGCGGGGACGGCACAGGTGGCGGTCAGCAGGTAGCTCATCGCCGTACCTCCCTTGCGAAGTGACGAGACATCAGACCGACCTCATCAGGAGAGTGGTGGCGACCAGCACCAGGGTGCCGCCGAACATCGAGAGCGCGTACGTCCGGACGTAGCCGGTCTGGATCCGGCGCAGCCGGCCGGAGATGCCGCCGATCGCGGCGGCCAGACCGTTCACGAAGCCGTCCACGGCCTTGCTGTCCAGGTAGACCAGCGAGGCGGCCAGGGCGGAGCCGGGGCGGACCAGCACGGCGTGGTTGAAGTCGTCCTGCAGCAGGTCGCGGCGGGCCGCCCGGGTGAGCAGCGAGCCCACCGGCGGGGTGACCGGCACGGACGAGCGGCCGTACATCAGCCAGGACAGCAGCACACCGGCGAGCACGCAGACCGAAGTGAGCAGGGTGACCGTGGTGGCGTTCAGCGGCGAGTCGCCGTGCGCCAGTCCGGTGACCGGCTCCAGCCAGTCGACGAAGGACTCGTTCCAGGCGAACAGCCCACCGGCGAAGACCGAGCCGAAGGCCAGTACGACCATCGGCAGCGTCATGACGGCCGGGGACTCGTGCGGGTGCGGCTCGTGGCCCTCAGGGTCGGGCTGCCAGCGCTTCTCACCGAAGAAGGTCAGGAGCATCACCCGGGTCATGTAGAACGCGGTGACCGCCGCGCCGACCAGGGTGCAGAGGCCGAGGATCCAGCCCTCGGTGCCGCCCTTGGCGAACGCCGCCTCGATGATCTGGTCCTTGGAGAAGAAGCCGGACAGACCGGGGAACCCGATGATCGCCAGGTAGCCGAGGCCGAAGGTGACGAAGGTGACCGGCATGTACTTGCGCAGGCCGCCGTAGTGCCGCATGTTCACCTCGTCGTTCATGCCGTGCATGACCGACCCGGCGCCGAGGAACAGCCCGGCCTTGAAGAAGCCGTGCGTCACCAGGTGCATGATGGCGAAGGCGTAGCCGATCGGGCCGAGGCCCGCCGCCAGCACCATGTAGCCGATCTGCGACATGGTCGAGCCGGCCAGCGCCTTCTTGATGTCGTCCTTGGCACAACCGACGATCGCACCGAACAGCAGCGTCACCGCGCCGACCACCACGACCACGGTCTGGGCGTCGGGGGCCAGGTTGAAGATCACGCTGGACCGGGTGATCAGGTAGACCCCGGCGGTCACCATGGTGGCCGCGTGGATCAGGGCCGAGACCGGGGTCGGGCCCTCCATCGCGTCCCCGAGCCAGGACTGCAGCGGCACCTGGGCGGACTTGCCGCAGGCGGCCAGCAGCAGCATCAGCGCGATCGCGGTCAGCTTGCCCTCGCTCGCCTGGTCGGCGTTGCCGAAGACCCCGGCGAAGCTGAAGTCGCCGAACTCGACGAACATCAGCATGATGGCGATCGAGAGCCCGAGGTCGCCGACCCGGTTGACCAGGAAGGCCTTCTTCGCGGCCACCGCAGCGCTCGGCTTGTGCTGCCAGAAGCCGATCAGCAGGTACGAGGCCAGGCCCACACCCTCCCAACCCGCGTACAGCAGCAGGTAGTTGTCCGCCAGCACGAGCAGCAGCATGGCGGCCAGGAAGAGGTTCAGGTAGGCGAAGAAGCGACGGCGGCGCGGGTCGTGCGCCATGTAGCCCATCGAGTAGATGTGGATCAGCGTGCCGACACCCGTGATCAACAGCACGAAGGTGACGGACAGTTGGTCCAGCTGGAAGGCGACGTCGGCCTTGAAGTCGCCGACCTCGATCCAGGTGTAGAGGTACTGGGAGATCGAGCGGTGCTCGGCGTCCCGGCCCAGCATGTCCGAGAACAGTGCCAGGCCGAGCCCGAACGAGGTGGCGGCCAGCGCGGTGCCGAGCCAGTGCCCGTAGCGGTCGAACAGCCGACCACCGAGCAGCAGCAGGGTGGCACCGAGCAACGGGGCCGCCACGAGCAGCGGAATGAGTGAGTTCACCGTGGGCCCTCCGCCTACAGCTTCATCAGGTTGCTGTCATCGACCGAAGCCGAGTGCCTGGACCGGAAGATGGACACGATGATGGCGAGGCCGACCACGACCTCGGCCGCGGCGACCACCATGGTGAAGAACGCGATGATCTGCCCGTCCAGGTTGCCGTGCAGCCGGGAGAAGGTGACCAGCGCGAGGTTCGAGGCGTTGAGCATCAGCTCGACGCACATGAAGAGCACGATCGCGTTCCGCCGGATCAGCACGCCGGAGGCACCGATGGTGAACAACAGGGCCGACAGGTATAGGTAGTTGACGGGATTCACGCCTGCTCCTCCCGCTCCGGCTCGGTCTTCGGCGTGGTCTCCAGCGCCTTGCGCGGGCCGGTCACCGGCGGACGGGCCGACGGCGCGCGGCCCAGCCAGTCGGCGGTGCTCGCCTCCAGCTCGGCCATCCGGTCCAGCATGTCGCGGCTGACGTCGCGGATCTGGCCGCGCTCGCGCAGCGTGTTCATCACCGAGTCCTCGCTGATGGTGCCGTCCGGCAGCAGCGCCGGGATGTCCACCGCGTTGTGCCGGGCGTACACGCCGGGGGCGGGCAGCGGCGGCAGCTGGATGTTGTCCTTGACCCGCTGGGCGGCCAGCTGACGCTGGGTCAGCGGGGCCCGGACGTGCTCACGGTGGGTCAGTACCATCGCGCCGATCGCCGCGGTGATCAGCAGCGCGCCGGTCAGCTCGAAGGCCCAGACGTAGGTGGTGAACAGCAGCCGGGCCAGGCCCTGCACGTTGCCCTCGGCGTTCGCCTCGGCCAGGCCGGCGAAGGTGGAGAGCTTGGCGTTGGCGATCCCGGCCATCAGCAGTACGCCGAAGCCGAGACCGCAGAGCACGGCGGCGATCCGCTGGCCCTTCAGCTGCTCCTTGAGCGAGTCCTCACTCGTCACACCGACCAGCATCAGCACGAACAGGAACAGCATCATGATCGCGCCGGTGTAGACCACGATCTGCACCACGCCCAGGAAGACCGCACCCTGGGCGAAGTAACAGACCGCCAGCGCCATCATGGTGGCGGCCAGGCAGAGTGCGCTGTGCACCGCCTTCTTCATCAGCAGCATGCCGAGCGCGCCGCCGACCGCGAGCACGGCGATGATCCAGAACTGGACCGCCTCTCCGGTGGAGGTCATCCCTGCACCTCCCGCTCCCGGTCGGTCCGCTCCTGCTGGACGGTGCCCGGTGCCGCCTGGGTGATCTCCAGGCGGTAGTACGCGCCCTCGTCGGCACCCGGGTAGTAGGCGTGCGGGGTGTCCACCATGCCCTCGGTGAGCCCCACCAGCAGCTGCTCCTTGGTGAAGATCAGGTTCTCCCGGGAGGAGTCGGCCAGCTCGTACTCGTTGGTCATGGTGAGCGCCCGGGTCGGGCAGGCCTCGATGCACAGCCCGCACAGGATGCAGCGGGCGTAGTTGATCTGGTACACCGCGCCGTACCGCTCACCGGGCGAGTAGCGCTCCTCGTCGGTGTTGTCCGCGCCCTCGACGTAGATCGCGTCGGCCGGACAGGCCCAGGCACAGAGCTCGCAGCCGACGCACTTCTCCAGGCCGTCCGGGTGCCGGTTCAGCTGGTGGCGGCCGTGGAAGCGCGGAGCGGTGGGCTTCTTCTGCTCCGGGTACTGCTCGGTCAGCCGCTTCTTGAACATGGCCTTGAAGGTCACGCCGAAGCCTGCGGCCGGGCCGAGGATCGACGCCTTGTCGGTCTCGTCAGACATGGTCAGCTCCCTTCCGACGAGGGGTGGTTGGCGCCGTTGAGGGCGTCCTGGAGTTTCGGGGCCCGGCTGGGCCGGCGCGGTACCGGCGGCAGGGTCTGGCCGGGCAGCGGCGGCACCGGGTAGCCGTCCGCCATCGGGTCGAACTCGGCCGCCTCGGCGGCTCCGTCCGTCTCCTTCGGCTTGACCAGGTCCCGGATCAGGAAGGCCAGCAGGATCACCACGATCGGTGCCCCGACGTACAGCACCAGCTGACCGAACGCGTAGCCCTCGTTCCGCAGGGCGCGGACGCTGGCCACCATCACCAGCCAGACCAGCGAGACCGGCAGCAGCACCTTCCAGCCCAGCTTCATGAACTGGTCGTACCTGAGCCGGGGCAGCGTGCCGCGCAGCCAGATGAAGAAGAACAGCAGCAGCTGGATCTTGATGGTGATCCAGAGCAGCGGCCACCAACCGTGGTTGGCGCCCTCCCAGAAGGTGGAGATCGGGTACGGGGCCCGCCAGCCGCCCAGGAACAGGGTGGCCGCCAGCGCCGAGACGGTGACCATGTTGACGTACTCGGCCAGCATGAACATCGCGAACTTCAGCGAGGAGTACTCGGTGTTGAAGCCGCCGACCAGCTCGCCCTCGGCCTCCGGGAGGTCGAACGGCGCCCGGTTGGTCTCGCCCACCATCGCGATGATGTAGATGATGAAGGAGACCGGCAGCAGCACCGCGAACCAGGTCGGCTGCTGGGAGGCGACGATCTCCGAGGTGGACATCGAGCCCGAGTAGATGAAGACCGCCGCGAAGGACAGGCCCATCGCGATCTCGTAGCTGATCATCTGGGCCGCCGAGCGCAGCCCGCCGAGCAGCGGGTAGGTCGAGCCGGAGGACCAACCCGCCAGCACGATCCCGTAGATGCCGATCGAGGCCACCGCCAGGATGTAGAGCAGGGCGATCGGCAGGTCGGTGAGCTGCATCGGGGTGCGGGTGCCGAAGATCGAGATCTCGTTGTCGGCCGGGCCGAGCGGGATCACCGCGAAGGCCATGAAGGCCGGGATCGCGGCGACGATCGGGGCCAGTACGTAGACCACCTTGTCGGCGCCTGTGACCACCAGGTCTTCCTTCAGCGCCAGCTTGATGCCGTCGGCCAGCGACTGCAGCATGCCCCAGGGGCCGTGCCGGTTCGGGCCGATCCGCAGCTGCATCCAGGCGACGACCTTGCGCTCCCAGACGATCGCGATCAGCACCGTGCCGACCAGGAAGGCGAAGACGAAGACCGCCTTGATCAGCACCAGCCACCACGGGTCGTGCCCGAAGAAGCTCAGGGTGTCGGAAGCAGCGAGTGTCATGACTCCTCCGCCGGGGCGATGGTCACCAGGTGGCCGGTGGTGGTGCCGAGGGTGCGGTAGGCGCCGCCCGGCGTGGAGTTGAGCGGCAGCCAGACCGTGCGGTCGGGCTGCTCGGGGTTCAGCTCCAGCGGCAGGGTGAGCGAACCGGCCGGTCCGGTGATCCGGAGCGCGGTGGTGGCGCCGATCTCGGCCGCGGTGGTGGGCGAGAGCCTGGCCACCGCCGGGTGCCGGGTGCCGGCCAGGTGCTCGTCGCCGATCTGCAGCGTGCCCTGGTCGAGCAGCAGCCGGTGGCCGCCGAGCACCGCCTGGCCGACGGCCGGGCGGGGCAGCGGGACGGTGGCGGTGCTCGGCGCCGCCGGACGGTCACCCGTCCAGGGGGCGAACCGGTCCAGCTCCAGCCGGGCGGCGCGGACGTCGGGCAGGCCGATCGGCCGGTCCAGCGCGTCGCTGAGCATGCTCAGCACCCGGACGTCCGAGTGCAGGTGACGGCCCATCAGCTGGTCGGGCTTGATCGCGGTCTCGAACATCCGGACCCGGCCCTCCCAGTCCAGGAAGGTGCCGGTCTTCTCCGCCACGGCGGCCACCGGCAGCACCACGTCGGCGCGTTCGGTCACCGCGGAAGGACGGATCTCCAGCGAGACCACGAACCGGACCCGGGCCAGCGCCTCGTCGGCCAGCGCCGGATCGGCCAGGTCGTCCAGCCCCAGGCCGCCGATCACCAGCGCGTCCAGGTCGCCGTGTGCGGCGGCGGCCAGGATCTGGTCGGTGTCCCGGCCACTCCTGGACGGGAGTTCGGCACCGCCCCAGATCGCGGCGGCCTCGGTCCGCGCCTCGGCGGCGGCGACCGGACGGCCGCCGGGCAGCAGGCCGGGCAGCGCACCCGCCTCGACGGCGCCGCGCTCACCGGCCC
>NZ_JBFUMY010000023.1:0-98257 GCF_054049135.1 Kitasatospora sp. P5_F3
TACATGTTCTGGCCGTCGGCGATCAGGGTCTGGTCGATCGGGGCGGCGCCGCCCGGGAGGCTGCCGGTGAACAGCGGCTGCGGCGCGGACCAGCCGTTGGGGTTGGTCGGGTCGCTGGAGGTGCGGTAGATGAACGGCCAGGCACCCCACTGGTAGGCCAGTACCCAGATGTTCTTGGGCGCGAAGTAGAACAGCGTGGGCGCCACGGTGGACTGGTTCATCCCGTTCTGGCCGGCCGACGCCATGTCCGACCAGTTGGTGAAGGGGCTGAACGCCATCGAGCCGTACGACGACCCCGACACGTCCGACGCGTAGACCAGGTGCTTGCCGTTGTACACCACGTTGGTGAAGTCCTTCACCGACGCCCACCCGTTCGCCGGCTGCGCCAGCGCGCCGGTCGACGACCAACGGTACGTCGACGGAAGGGCACAGGTGCCACCGGTCGGCGTGGGCGTGGGGGTCGGGGTCGGCGTCCCGGTCAGGCCGGTCCACTGCTGGTTGCTGCCGCCGTTGCACGTCCAGATCTGCACCGCTGTGCCGTTGGCCGTGCCCTTGGCCGCAACGTCCAGGCACAGTCCGGACTCCACGCCGACGATCGTGCCGTCGGAGTTCACCCGCCACTGCTGGTTCGCACCGCCGCTACAGGCCCAGATCTGCACCCGGGTACCGGCCGTGGTGGCGTGGTTCGGAACGTCCAGGCACTTGTTGCCGTATACGGTCAGCTGGTTGCTGGACGTCGAGGTCCACAGCTGGTTGGTCCCGTTCGAGCAGTCGTAGATCTGCAGGGACGCGCCGTCGGCCTGGCTGGCGTTCTGCACGTCGAGACAGCGGTTGGAACCCGTACCGCGCAAGGCGCCGCTGGTGGCCGCCTGGGCGGGGTTGGCGACGAGCATCGCCGCCAGTGCCACCACGGCCGCGACTACGGCGGTGAGCACGACGGACAGTTGCCTGCGGCCGGAATCTGCTCTGCGCATGGATACCTCCTCTGTGATTGGGTCGGAGCTGTCACACAGCCTTGTTAGCGCTCACATTTGTGCGCTCCCTGAAGCGCGCATGCAAGAGTGGTCGGTCGGGGGCCGCCACGCCCCGGGTGCCGCCGTGAGCTGGATGGGGGTCAGCTCAGGCCGCAGGAGACCGTCGGCCAGGTGGTGCTGCCGTTCTTCATGATGGTCATGCCCCAGTTGTTGCCTGCGCCGTTGGGGGTGGCGACGAGGGTCTGGGCGTCCGGGTAGGACGTGTTGGCGTTCCAGGTCGAGCTGATCCTCTCCGGGGAGGGGACCTTCACGGTCACCTTCCAGGCGTTCGATCCGGTGACCGAGACGTTCAGGTTGTAGCGGTCGCTCCACGAGTCGCCGGCGGAGAGCGTCGCGGTGCAGCCGCCGCCGGGGCCGCCGGTGGAGCCCAGCGTGATGTTGGAGCTGCCGCTGCTCTGGTAGCCCTCGGTGGCCAGGATCTCGTAGTTCATGGTGCCGAGGTTCATGCCGGCCCTGGCCCACGCGTCGAAGTGGTTCGCGACGGTGATGGTGCCGCCGGTCCGCCTGGCCTGACGGACGCTCCAGTACTGGTCGAAGGTCTTGATGCCCTCGATGGAGGGGGCGTTGTAGCGCGTCGTCTTGTAGATGTCGTAGGTGCCGCCGTCAGTGGTGACGGTGCCCTTGTACGCGCCGGTGGGCTTGTAGGAGCCGTAGTTCTCGACGATGTAGTACTCGATGAGCGGGTTGGTGCTCCAGCCGTAGAGCGCCAGATAGGCGTTGCCGCTGGTGCTCCAACTGCCCGAGTACGTCACCGGGTTGCGTGAGCCCTTGCTCCAGCCCTTGCCGGCGACGAAGTTGCCGGCGTTGGTCCAGGAGGTGCTGTAGTTGCTGCCGCCGTTCATGGACATCGAGGCCTGACCGGAGCCCTCGGTCCAGAACGAGTAGAAGTACCCGCCGTCGGTGCCGGTCTGGTTCGTGGTGACGGTCGCGGCCTCGGCGGTGCCGGGCAGGATCATGACGGCCGCGAGGGCCAGGGTGAGGATGCGGGCCTTGCTGACGATCCGCCAGAGACAGCTGGTGCTGCGGCTCTTGAGGTGGGGGGAGTTCACGGGAGCGATCCGTCCTGCCGATGGGTGGGGGTGGGGGTAGGGGCAGCCCTGCGCCACCGCTGGTCACGGAGGGGTGGCCGGCTGGACGGCGTCGCGAGGGTGGTGCGGAATCGACTTGTCGTCAACATCACTGAGCCCGAGGCCAGTTGGCGAATGCGACCCGCATCCGAGGCCGTTCGGACTTGTCGACGGCGACAGTGTTGGCCTGTGCTCGACAGGCTGTCAACAGTTTCGACAGAAACAGCGATTGGTTCGCTCTGCCTCAGGTCCGCAAAGGTTGACCAAAGGAGCTGGTCAAGCGCTCAGTGACCAATGGCATGTTTGGGAACTTGACCAGTACCTTGCCAACTTTCGCGCAGTCATCCCGGGGTACAGCGAAACTTTCGAACGCCATCGGCGGTACTGGTCCGCCGGTCGTTGCCGACGCCTGGGCTCAATCCGGCCACGAGACACCGCAATTGGTCGCGCCGGCTGATGCCCCGGATGTGTCCGAAGTCCGGCCACCTGTGGCTCGCCGGTGCACGGCATCCACCTGGACGAGGGGTCGGACAACATGACCGTCTCGAACAACGTGCTGGCGCACACCGACGGGTTCGTCAACCAGAACCGCAACGGCCCAACGTCAACACCACGTCCGGCGACGCGGTGACCAAGGCCTCCGGTCTCGAGCTGGTGGCAGGTCGACCTGCGCCAGACCTACCAGCTCGGCCAGTTCGCGCTGACCACCCGTCAGGACCTGGACCAGTCCGAGACCCGCGGCAACTTCGAGGTCCCGGGCTCCAACGCCCCGAACTTCGGCAGCTACACCGTCCTGGGACGCCAGGCGATCACCCTGCCGCTCGCCTCGACGCTCACCGGCGACAACGACGTCTGCCAGGCCTTCCGCTACGTGCGGGTCGCCAAGACCGACGGCGCGTACTTCTACCTTCTACATCACGGACTTCAGCGTGCAGCAGACGGGCGGGGCGCAGGCAGCCGCGACCGGTACCCCGAACACCAACCCGTCGACGTTCTACACGCTCAGGAACGTCAACAGCGGGCAGGTGATGGAGGTGTCCGGCTGGTCCTCCGCTGAATCAGTCCTACCAGGCCTGGACGAGCCAGTAGCCGGCAGACGTGCCGTAGGGCGCAGGCGGTGGTCGTCAGTTGAGCGTCCACCTCTGGTTGTTCTGGCCGTTGCAGCTCCACAGGATCATCCTGGTGCCGTTGGCGGCCGCGCCGCCCTCGGCGTCCAGGCACAGGCCCGAGGCGTTGTTGGTGATGCTGCCGTTGGAGTTGACGGTCCATTTCTGGTTCGCGGCGTCGGTGCAGTCCCACAGGACGACCTTGGTGCCGTTCGCCGTGCCGCCCCCCGCCGCATCCAGGCACTTGTTGCCGTAGACCACCAGCTCGTTGCGTGCGGTCCGGGTGAAGGTCTCGTTCCCACCGCCGAAGCAGTCCCACAGGATGGCCTGGTTGCCGTTGGCGGTCGAGTTCATCCCGAAGTCGACGCAGCGGTTGGCGGCGGCGGCGACGAGGGCGACACCGTTGGTGCCGGGGATGCCCTGGACCCGGACGGCGTCGATGTCGGGCGCGGTGCCGCCCGGGACGGTGGCGAAGCGCACGGTGTTCGCGCCCTTGGCCAGGTGGGCCAGGACCGAGACGGTCCGGTAGGTGGTGGCGGAGCCGGTGGGCGGGAAGGACATCTGGTACGCGTACTGGCCGTTGACCTGGACGGTGGCCCTGCGGGCGGAGCTGCCGCCGTTGGCGTAGCTGACGTCCACCAGCTTGGTGCCCGCAGCAGCGGCGGTGACGCCGGTGAAGGTGGGCGTGGTGGCGGCCGTGGTGTCCTCGTAGGTGCTGCTGCCGGCCTCGGTGCCGGACACGGTCAACAGCACCGCGTCGTTCGCCGGGACGGTGGTGGTGTAGCCGGTGGCGGACGATCCGACATCGGCGCGCGACCAGACGTTGCGCACCGAGGCGGAGGCCGTGGTCAGGCCGAGGTCGGCCCAGCGGACGGTCATCGGGGCGGCGGATCCGGTGCGGTTGAGCAGCAGCACGGCGCGCTTTCCCGTACCGGCGAGCACCTTGGAGTAGACCTGGAGGTTCCTGGTGTCCTCGGCGACCTTGATGCCCTGCAGCCCGCGCGAATCCTGGTCGATGGCGAGGACCTCGGGCTGGGTGAGGATGTCGCGGGTGGTGCTGCTCATGGTGGCCAGGTTGTTGCCGGCCAGCAGCGGTGCCCCGGATATCGCCCACAGGCTCATGTGCAGCCGGTTCTGGGCCGCGTTCAGGCCGTTCATCCCGACCATCAGCATGTCGAGGTCGTTGGTGTAGCCGGTGTGCTGCGCTGCCGGGTGGATCCCCTGGTCGAAGTTGGTGAGCATCTTGGCCGTGTCCGCGGTCTGGCCGAAGAAGATGATGTCGTTGCTGGTCCGCCACAGGTCACCGGTACCCGTGGCCCAGTTCCAGGTCAAGCCGGTTCCCCACTCGCAGACCGACAGGACGAGCCGGCGTCCGGTGACGGCGCTCGCGGCCTCGTGGGCGGCGGCGATCGCCTTGTACGTCGCCTCCTGGTTCAGTCCTTCCACCCGGCCGCCACAGAAGTCGATCTTGACGTAGTCGAATCCCCAGCGCTGGAAGGTCTCCAGGTCCTGCTGGTAGTGGCCCTCCATACCGGTGTTGGGGGCGGCGGGCCGGGTGGTCGGGTAGTAGAAGCCGCAGCCCTGCTTGCCGGCGTCGGTGTAGATGCCGGCCTTGAGGCCCCTGCTGTGGAGGTAGTCGGCGACAGCCTTCATGCCGCCCGGCCACAGGCTCTCGCTCACGGCGATGCTGCCGTTCGCATCACGGGCGCCCTGCCACCAGCCGTCGTCGAGGTTGATGTGGTCGTACCCGGCGGCGGCCATGCCCGAGGAGATCAGCGCGTCGGCCTGCTGCTTGATGACGTTGAAGTCGATGCTGCTGGCGAAGGTGTTCCAGGAAGCCCAGCCGAGCGGCGGCGGAGTGACGCCGACCTGGGTCGTGCTGACGGCAGCCGACTCCGCGTGCATGGGCACGGACGACGACGGCCGGCCGCCGATGGCGGCCAGGCCGGCCACGGCGAGTACGAGGGTGAGGACCTGGGCGGCGATCCGACGGGTCCAGCGTTGTCCGACGGTGTGAGACATACGGCTCCCCGGGGAGTGAATGGAAGACTTCTCAACGAAAGCGATGACTGACCGTCAGCGCGCACGGTGGGCCGGTCGGCGCGCGCGTGACCCTCGGGTCCAGATGGCGAGCTTGCTGCCGTTCGTGGTCGCCTTGGCGGTGACGTCCAGGCACTTGCCCGCGCCGACCGCGGTGATGGTGCCGTCGGCGTTGAACCGCCACTGCTGGTTGGGCTGTCCGCTGCAGTCCCAGATGATCACGCTCGTGCCGTCCGCGGTGCCCCGGCCGCTCACGTCCAGGCACTTGCTCCCGTACACCCGCAGCTCACCGGCGGACGTCACCGTCCACTGCTGGTTGGACTGCCCGCTGCAGTCCCAGATCTGCGCCTGCGCACCGTTGGCCTGCGAGGCACCCTCAACATCCAGGCACCGGCCCGAACCCGCACCCTTGATCGCCACCCCGCCGGCCGGCGGGGTGGCGTTCAGAGCATCCAGGACGGCGTAGTAGGCGGGCTTCCTCCCGTAGGTGCCGTCGAGGAGGAGGGGCGTGTCGGAGGCACGCCAGGAGTATTTGTCGGTGACGCCCCAGGCGGTGATGCCGGTGCAGCGGGCGATCGCCAGGCAGGCCCGGGTGACGGCACGGTAGGCGTCGGCCTGGGCCGTCCCGGAGCCGGCGATGTCGAGTTCGGTGATCTGCACGTCCACGCCGAGCGCGGCGAACTGGGCGAGGTTCTGCTGGTAGTTGCCCGGTACCTGGCCGAAGTGCGACTGGAGACCGACGCAGTCGATGGGGACGCCGCGTGCCTTGAAGTCGCGGACCATGTTGTAGACGCCCTGGGTCTTCGCCGCGGTGGCGTCGTCGATGTTGTAGTCGTTGTAGCAGAGCTTGGCTGCGGGGTCGGCCGCCCGGGCGGCGCGGAACGCCTCCTCGATGAAGCCGTTGCCGAGCTTCTGCTGGAAGACCGAGTTACGCAGGGTGCCGACGGGGCCGCCGTCGGTGAACGCCTCGTTGACCACGTCCCAGGCGTAGATCTTGCCCTTGTAACGGCCCATCACATTGCCGATGTGGTTGTTCATCGCCGATCGGACGTCGGTGGCGGAGCTGAGATTCTGTACCCAGGAGGGGAGCTGGGAGTGCCACACCAGGGTGTGGCCACGCACCTTCATGCCCTTGCCCAGGGCGTGATCGACGATCCGGTCGGCGCCGCCGTAGGTGAAGGTGTTGCGGGACGGCTCGGTGGCGTCCCACTTCATCTCGTTCTCCGGGGTGACGGCGTTGAACTCCTGGTCCAGGGCGGCGGCATAGTCCGTCTCGCCGAGCCGGTTCGCCGCCACGGCGGCGCCGTAGTACCGGCCGCTCTGGGCGGCGGCGGCGCCGAGGGTCCCGGCGGCCGCAGCCGCGACGGGGGCGCTGGTCGCGGTGACGGCGACTGCGAGACCCAGGACGCCGGTGGCGAGCAGGGCACCGATCTTGCGGGAGGAAACGGGTGGTACGCGCATGGCTGCGCCTCCGTTGTTCGGATCACGGGGTGGGGGCCACGAAGGGAACCTTCGTGGGGTCGAGATCACGATCCGCCGCCAGATCGCCGTGGGGCGCGGGGTGGCCGGCCGCCGTCACCACCGGGCACGGCAGGGGCGCCTCCGGACCATAGAGTGGAGAGTGGCTGAGTGCACGTCAAGATGTTCCCGCTTGGCCACAAGCGGCCACCACGGCGGTCGTTGAACTTTTTGCCGAGGCGGCCCAGGTCAGAGCCGCGCAGTCCGGCGGGCGGACTTTCGCTTCGGCGACGGCTCCCTTGACGAGCGTTCGGACGCCGTGCTTTTCTCCGGACGTCACCACCAACCTCCCCGAGCCGCAGGGATTTGTCAGACATCAGCTTGTTAGCGTTAACATCGCACGCGCCTGTTCCGGGCCTTCGCTTCTGTGGTGCCGGTCCGGATTCACGTTCCCCCACCCGCAGGGGTGCCCATGTCGTTGCACGGGCGCCCCTGCCTGAATGTGATCAGAGGAGACACCAATGGTCCGCGCCACCAACAACCAGAGCTGACCATCAACCCCTGCAGACTCCAGTACGTCTGTCAAAGACTCAGTCCCACCGCGAGCGGGGACTACTCCCAACTCCCGCACCGGATGGGACTTCTGACCCGGGCCAACTCCATCTTCCGACCCTCCCCGGGCTCGGGGCGAGCCGTCGGCCCCACCGGGAGGCGGCTGCAGTTCGTCGGGTTCAGGCGTGCACAGCAGCTGCTGCTTCGGTCGGTTGACGGCCCGTTCGATGATGCTGCGACTGTGCCGTGGAGTGTACGGCGGCTCCGACCTCACGTCCTCCGTCGGACGGAACCGGGCGGCGGTGCCGTCGGAGACCTGGGCGCGCTCGTCCGCCGTCAGTTCGGCGATCGAGTCCTCTGCGGCAGCGGTGACTTCCGCGTAGGAGGAGCGCAGCGGACAGACCGGCCGGTCGGAGCCGAACACCGTCCGCTCCGGACCGAGGGCGTCCAACACCACGTCGGCGTACGGGCGCAGATCGGCGGCTTGGACAGGTGGTCCGGGACGAAGCTCAGCTCTGGCAGGGCGCGTACGGTGCGGATCGAGCCGGCAGCCAGTGCCGCGTGGAGCTGACGCTCCCCGCCGACCTTGCCTCCTGCACCGGCCGCGAGGGCCACCGGATCGTCGAAACGGCCACGCTAGGACTGCGGATCTCCGCCTCCAGCACCGACGCCTGCTTCACCGTACAGCGACGGGGAGCGGCACACCCGCCGCCTCCATCCGACCGCCACCACAGCGGCAGTGGAGCACGACCAAGGTCGACTGAACCACTGACCCGAACCGGACATTCAGCACCCCACCCACAGAAGAGGTCACCTTCATGAGAAAGTCCTGGGTTCTGCCCCTGATCGCTCTTGTCGCCGCCATGCTCGGGGTGACGGCGACAGGTGCGACCCCTGCCTCCGCCGCCTCCAACACGCCCTTGCGGGTCATGCCGTTGGGCGACTCCATCACCTGGGGTGTGGGAAGCAGTACGGGCAACGGCTACCGAGCCCCGTTGTGGGACAAGCTCGCGGCGGACGGCCATCCGCTGGACTTCGTCGGCAGGTTGCGGGGCGGTTCGATGTCCGACCCCGACAACGAGGGTTACCAGGGATACCGGATCCACCAGATCGCCGAACTCGCCGACGCCTCGCTGACCCGCTACCGGCCCAACGTCGTGACGCTGATGATCGGCACCAACGACCTGGCCGGGGGCTATGAGATCCCCACCGCCACCGCCCGGCTGAAGTCGCTGGTCAACCAGATCACCGCCGACGTCCCCGACGCGACCGTCCTCGTGGCCTCCCTGGTCGTGTCCACCAGCGGCACCGAGGAGCAGTACCGCGCGGCGTACAACCAGGCCATCCCCCAGATCGTGAGCGAGGCACAGTCCGCGGGCAAGCACGTCGCATACGTGGACATGAGCAGCCTGACCACGGCCGACCTGGCCGACGCCCTGCACCCCAACGACGCGGGCTACCAGAAGATGGCCGACGCCTTCCACCGCGGCATCCAGTCCGCAGACAGCGCCGGATGGCTGAAGAACCCCGCCCCCACCCCCGCACGCGTGCAGTCCAACCTGGGCGGCAAGTGCCTGGATGTCAGCGGCTTCGGCACCGCCGACGGGACCGCCGTCCAGATCTGGAGCTGCGGCGACACCATCAACCAGTACTGGTCCGCCTACACCGACGGCACCCTGCGCTCCATGGGCAAGTGCCTCGACGCCGCCGGCTTCGGCACGGCCAACGGCACCAAGATCCAGATCTGGGCCTGCCACGGCGGCTCCAACCAGATCTGGCAGCCCTACAACGGCGGCTACCGCAACCCCGCCTCCGGCCGCTGCCTCGACATCCCGGGCTACTCCACCACCGACGGCACGCAACTCCAACTCTGGGACTGCCACGGCGACTCCAACCAGAAGTGGACCACCCTGACCGCCGGATAACCCCTGCTCCCGGGACCTGAGGCCTCGCCGGGCCCCGGTCCCGGGAGAACGACGCTTCCCGCAGACGGCTTCACCAGTACGGTCGCGCGCATCGCCCCAACCGCCGGAGGATTCCGCATGTCCGCACGCTATTTCGAGGACTACGCACCTGGCCACGGCCAGGCCGCGCCGCGCGCGGCCCTGCACTCCGACGCGCCCAGAATCGACCTCAACGGGGACTGGTCGTTCCGGTTCTCACCCACCCTGCGCCCGGAACCGGACGGGTTCGAAGCCCCGGGTTTCGACGATGGCTCCTGGGACGCCCTCCCCGTCCCCTCCCACTGGCAGCTGCACGGCTACGGCCGGCCGATCTACGTCAACATCGCCTACCCCATACCGGTCGACCCGCCCTTCGTCCCGAACGAGAACGAGACCGGGGACTACCGCCGGATCTTCGACCTGCCCCCCGACTGGGCGGGCACGCCGACCGTGCTGCGCTTCGAGGGCGTGGACTCCTGCGCCCGGGTCTGGCTCAACGGCCATGAGCTGGGCGTCACTTACGGCAGCCGCCTGCCGACCGAGTTCGACGTGACCGAGCTGCTGCGGCCCGGCCGCAACGTGCTGGCGGTCCGGGTGCACCAGTTCTCCGCGGGCACCTACCTCGAGGGTCAGGACACCTGGCGCCTGTCGGGCATCTTCCGCGACGTGTCCCTGCTGGCCCGCCCCGTGGACGGCATCCGGGACGTCTTCGTGCACGCCGACTACGACGCGGGAACCGGCGCGG
Source organism: Kitasatospora sp. P5_F3 (assembly GCF_054049135.1). Taxonomy (NCBI): domain Bacteria; kingdom Bacillati; phylum Actinomycetota; class Actinomycetes; order Kitasatosporales; family Streptomycetaceae; genus Kitasatospora; species Kitasatospora sp. P5_F3. Next base: position 9,946 of record NZ_JBFUMY010000023.1, read on the forward strand.
GCCGGCTCCGGGTGGAGGCCGACGCGGACGCGCCGGTGCGGATCGACCTTCCGGCCCTCGGGATCCAGGACCGGCCGGTCGGGACGGAGTTCACCTTCGCTGCGGTACGGCCCTGGAGCGCGGAGGAACCGCACCTCTACGAGGCGTACCTCACCACCGGCAGCGAGCGGATCCGACTACGGATCGGGTTCCGCAGCGTGGCCGTCGACGAGGCCGGCGTGCTCCGGGTCAACGGCCGTCGGGTGGTGCTGCGCGGCGTGAACCGGCACGAGTTCGACCCCGATCACGGCCGGACGCTCTCATTCGAAACCATGCGCCGCGACGTGGAGTTGATGAAGCAACACAACATCAACGCCGTGCGCACCGCGCACTACCCGCCACACCCCGCGTTTCTCGACCTGTGCGACGAGCTCGGCCTGTGGGTGATGGTCGAGTGCGACCTCGAGACCCACGGCTTCGAGCACGCCGACCCGGAGCGCTGGCAGCGCAACCCCTCCGACGACCCTCGCTGGCAGGACGCCTACCTGAATCGCATCGAGCGGACGGTGGAGCGGGACAAGAACCACCCGAGCGCCATCCTGTGGTCGCTCGGCAACGAGGCCGGGGACGGCCGCAACCTTCGGGCCATGTCCGAGTGGGTCCGGCGGCGCGACCCGTCCCGGCCGATCCACTACGAGGCCGACCGGCTCGGCGAGTACACCGACGTCCACGCCGAGATGTACCGGCCGCCCGCCGCCGTCGCCCGGATCGGCCGGGGAGAACTGCTGCCGGGCGAGGTCAACTACCCGCCCCGCGCCGGCTCCGGCGACCCGGCGGACGACCCGCGCAACCGCAAGCCCTTCCTGCTCACCGAGTTCGCCCACGCCATGGGCAACGGGCCCGGCGGGCTCGCCGAGTACCAGCAGCTGTGCGACGAGTACCCGAGGGTCCAGGGCGGCTACGTCTGGGAGTGGATGGACCAAGGGCTGCGCACCCGGGACGCCGAGGGCCGTGAATTCTTCGGCTACGGCGGCGACTTCGGCGAGGACCTGCACGACGGCAACTTCATCTGCGACGGCCTGGTCCTCCCCGACCGCACCCCCTCCCCCGGCCTGCTGGAGTACGCGAAGGTGATCGCCCCCGTCCGGGTCGGCCCCGGGCCCGAGGCGGACACCCTCGCGGTGGAGAACCACTACGAGGTGCTGGACCTGTCCCATCTGCGGTTCACCTGGTCGCTGGCCCGCGACGGGGTCGAGCTGGACCACGGCGTGCTGCCCACACCGGAGTTGGCGGCCGGGGAGCACGGCCTGCTGCCGCTGCCCCGGCTGGACCTTCCCCCAGCTACCGCTGGGAGGTGCCCCCTTGGCGGGGAGGACAGCGGGGGCGAGCTCTGGCTCACCGTCCAGGCGGAGTTGGGCAAGCCCGCCGACTGGGCCCCCGAAGGTCACGTGGTCGCCTGGGGACAGCTCCGGCTCTCCGCGACGGACCGCCGCCGACCGATCGGCCCGCCGGTTCCGGCCCGCAGCGAGGGCGAGCACGTCCTGCTCGGCCCCGGACGCTTCGACCGGACCACCGGAGCTCTGCTCGGAATCGGCGAACTCCCGCTCCACGGACCACGGTTGAATCTGTGGCGCGCCCCCACCGACAACGACGGCGGCTGGCACCAGCGCGACGCAGCCTACTGGAAGGACCGCGGTCTCGACCGCCTGCGGCACCGCACCGTCTCCGTCACCCCGGACGCACACGGCCTGACCGTCGTCGTTCGCAGCGCCGCCGCGGCGGGCAACTCCGGCTACCTCACCACCTACCGCTGGGACAGCGACGGTGAAAGCCTGCGACTTCGGGTGCACGCCGAACCCGTCGGCCACTGGCCGGAGCGGGGCGACGACTTCCACGACACCATGGTGGACCCGTCACTCCCGCCGGAGGAGTACCAGGAGCTGGCCCGCAGGAACGGTTCCCGCTCCCTGGCCCGCGTCGGACTCGACTGGGAGATTCCTGCCGACCGGTCCCGGGTGGAGTGGTTCGGTAGGGGCCCGGGCGAGGCCTACCCCGACTCGCGTCAGGCTGTTCGCATCGGCCGGTTCCGCGCAACCGTGGACGAGCTGCAGACGCCGTACGTACGCCCCCAGGAGAACGGCAACCGTGCGGACATCCGCTGGGCGACCTTCACCGACGGATCCGGGAACGGACTGCGCGTCGTGGGCGAGGAGCCGTTCCACTTCGCCGCGCGCCGCTGGACCGACCAGCAGCTCGACACCGCACGGCACCCCACCGATCTCGTCCCGGGCCCGGTGATCCACCTCCACACCGACCATGCCGTCCAGGGCCTCGGCACCGCCGCGGTGGGACCCGGTGTGCTGCCTCGGTACCGGCTCGAACTCGGGCCGGCGGACTTCACGTTCGTCCTTACTCCGCTCCGGCAGAACTGAGACTTCCTGAACGCGTCGGGACAGGCCCTGCCACAGCTGGAACCGGTCGCTGACCTGCACAGCATCGGGGGAAATGCCCTGCCGGTAGGTCAGCGAGCCGTCGCGGCGGGCGATCTCAACACCAGGATGCGCACGGAGCCGGCGGCCCAGCTGATCGACGTCCCTGCCTTCCGAGAGGGTCACCGAACCTGACTGTGCGTGAACATATCGTTGACCACCCCCGCGAGCACCAGGGCGCCGCAGGGCGCGATCCGCCTCGTTCATGGGCTCCTCCTCGGTCCGGCCGTTTGCTGGATTGCCCGTCAGTTGCCGCTGCTCCGCAGAAGGTTGCCACCCTCGCGGTAGTCCGGGGCTCGGCCACCCGTACCGCGGGTGCCGGCCTGGATCCGCCACTGCCGTAGTGCTTGACGACACACCGGAACGGACTTACGTTCATCGCCGGCGCCTTGGGCGACGACGTGAACTACTGGGGTCCGGGACGGACCCGAGTCTGGCGTCGGTCGCAGTCGCCAATCCGGCATGGACACCCGGAATTGCGCCGGCCAAAAATGTTAGCGCTCACATTTCTCTACCGGACCCGCCCGCCCGAGAGGTCACCATGCATCAGCACAGCCCGCCCCCACGCCGGCGATTGGCCGGACAGCTGTTCGCGGTCGTCGCCGCACTGCTTGCCGCCGTCCTGACGGTGCCCCCGCAGTCGGCGTCCGCCGCAGCGGTACCGGACGTCAATGGATTCACCGCGGGCAACGCCGCGCTCGCGTCGGTCGACCTGGCCGGAACGTGGAGCTTCACCCCCAAGGGCCGCTCGGCGACGTCGATCAACGTGCCCGGCGGCGGCTGGTACAAGCAGGGCTTCACCGACGTGAACGAGGCGACGTACTCGCGCACCGTGACCGTGCCGAACACGGGGCAGCCGCAGTCGGTGTGGATCGAGTTCGGCGCGGTGAACCACCAGGCGACGCTGTCGGTCGACGGGCAGGTGGTCGCCACCCAGAACACCTCCTTCACACAGTCGAACTTCGACATCTCCGCCTTCGCCGCCCCCGGCACCACCCACACGATCAGCGTGAACGTCAAGGGCCGCTATGCCCTGATGAACGGGAGCCAGACCCTGGTTCCCGACGCCGCCAACTGGTCCGAGGCGATCCCCCAGGGCATCTACCGCTCGGCGGCCCTGCGCGTGTACCCGGCGGTGTACGTCAGCGACACGTTCGTGCGCACCTCCGTGGCCAACCAGACCCTCACCTACGACGTGTCGGTGACGAACACCTCGGGCAGCTCACGGTCGGTGACGCTGTCCGGTGCACTCGCCTCGGACGGCGGTGGGTCGTTCAACTACCCGGCGCTGCCCGGCCGCACGGTCACCGTGGCCGCCCACTCGACCGCCAAGGTGACGGTCGGCCCGGTGGCGTGGAACCTCGGCTCCTCCTCGTACTGGTGGCCGAACGTGCCCTACCAGGCCGGGTACCGTGCCCAGCTGCACAAGCTGTCGGTGCACGCCTCCACCGACGACGGCCACACCAGCGACGCCGGCTACCGGTTCGGATTCCGGGACACCACCCAGAACGGCGAGTACTACTACGTCAACGGCGTGCGCGTGAACTTCCGCGGTGACAGCCTGCAGGGCGCGGACTACGACCGGATCGACAACGGCGGCAAGGGTGACGCCTATGACACGCTGCCCGGCTTCCTCCCGCCGTCCTCGGGCAACGGCGGCTGGCCGCAGGCGGTCGACAACTATCAGCGGCTCAACTACAACGTGGTCCGCATCCACCAGGAGCCGGGCAGCCCGTACATGCTCGACGTGGCCGACGAGATGGGCCTGATGGTCATCGACGAGACCGCCATCCGCGGCACCTGCAGCTGCCAGGACTTCGTCGCCGGGCACGACAACATGGTCAACCACGCCAAGGCGCTGACCCTGCGCGACCGCAACCACCCCGCTATCGTCCGCTGGAGCCAGAGCAACGAGAACGACATCAGCAGCTTCGACTCCGAGTCCTTCGAGAAGGACCTCTACGCGGCGATGAACGGCAACGACGGCACCCGGCCGGTCAGCGTCGACACCGCCTGGAACACCAACCCGTACCCCAACATGCTGAACGGCAACTTCGCCGTCTTCTCGCACTACATCGACGGCATCGGCAAGTACGGCGAGAGGCGCGCCGACCTGGCCGGCCGGCCCGACGGTGAGGGCGAGTACGTCTGGGACAAGTCCAACACCAAGCAGGGCTTCGAGTGGTTCGCCACCACGACGGTCGCCAAGCGCGCCAAGGACGCCAGCGACCTGCGCCCCTACACCCTGCTGTCCGGCTGGGCCGGCTTCGTGCCCGGTGTGAAGAGCACCGACTTCGTCCCCGAGGAGGGCGGTCGCCCCGTCTACGGCGAGGACAACCTGTCCGCCCCGTGGAGCAACCCGCAGATCCAGCGGATCCAGGCCGCGTTCAACCCGATCGCCGCTGTCGACCTGCCCTACTGGTCGGCCTCCGGCGAGTCGGACAGCGACGGCACCTTCCCGCTCCCGGAGAAGGCGGACACCTACAACTTCAACAGCACCGTCACCCGGAACATCACCGTCTTCAACGACGACTTCAGCGGTACCTCCGTCGGCCTGAACTGGACGGCTCGACTCGACAAGCCCGACGGCGCGGTCATCGCGTCCGGAAGCGCCCCCCTCACCATCCCGCTCGGCTCCCGGGTCACCCAGCCGATCTCGTTCACCGCGCCGGCCGGCGGCAGCCGGGTGTACCTGGTGCTGTCGACCACGAAGTCGGGCAGCGCCAAGTTCACCGACTCGGTCGAGTACCTCAACCTGGGCAACCCGGCGACCAATGTGGACGACGCCGCCACCGCTGTGACCTACAACGGCACTTGGAGTCACACGAGCGGCGAGACCGGCCCGTACGCCGGCACGAACTCCTACAGTGACGTCACGGGCGACACGTCGACGCTGAGCTTCGTCGGCACCGGCGTCACGCTGCATGCAGTGACCGCGCCCAGCCACGGCATCGTGGGCGTCTCCATCGACGGCGGGACCGAGTCGCTGGTCGACGAGTACTCGGCGGCGCGCACCGGCGACGCCGCGGTGTGGACCAGCCCCCGACTCGCCTCCGGCACGCACACGATCCGGGTGCGCGTCACCGGCACCCAGCGGGCCGCCGCGACGCACAACTGGGCCACCGTGGACCGTTTCGAGATCGCCAACCAGCCGGTGGTGGGCACGAACTACCGCATCGTCAACCGCTACAGCGGCAAGGCACTCGCGGTGGCCGGCGGGGCCACCACGGACGGCGCGTTGATCGTCCAGCGGACGGACGGCGGCGCCTGGACCATCGACACCGCTCCCGGGGGAGCGTACGCACTGAAGTACGTCAGCACCGGCAAGTCGCTCGACGTCAACGGCTACTCCCAGACCGTCGGGCTCCAGCTCCAGCAGTGGACCTCCAGCGGCGGCACCAACCAGCAGTGGTACCTGCGACCCACCGGCGACGGGTACTTCACCGTTGTCAGTCACGACAGCGGGCTGGTGGCGGACGTGTACAACTGGGACGCCGGCGACAACGCCAAGGTCGTGCAGTACACGTCCGGCGGCGGCACCAACCAGCAGTGGCAGCTCGTCCCGGCGTGATCCGTTCCCTACCATCAGCCGGGTCCTGAGGGCCAGGCTCCCCGGGGGGGGGGGGGGGGGGGGGGGGGGGGGGGGGGGGGGGGGGGGGGGGGGGGGGGGGGGGGGGGGGGGGGGGGGGGGCGAAGGTCAGAGCCGGGCTGGCGTTGCGCACCAAGGTCATGGCCTGCTCCGGCCACCAGGTGCCCGCCGGTGGGTCGACGATGCCGTACTCGGGATCGACCGTGCCGCCGGGGATGTTGCGGTTGCACTCCCCGTCCGACTGCCCGATGGTCTTCACCCACAGGTAGGCGTCCACGAGCGGCGTGCCGGTGTCGGCGGTGGGGCGGTTCCCGATGCCGCGGCCGGGCGGGTTGCACCAGGTCTGCGGGTCACCCGGGTACTTGCCGGCCGGCGGGGTCCAACCGCCCTGTCCGTTGCGGCTGGTGTCGACGACGAAGTGGGTGAGTTGGTTCAGGGGCGCGGCGCCGACGTTCTGCTCGAACCACTGGTCGGTCCAGTGCCAGGTGGCGGGGTCGTCCGCGTTGACCGAGTTCCCCGGCTGCCCGTCGTTCGGCGCGCTCGGTGAGTAGTACTGGCTCGCGCACCAGTCGGTGTGACCGCGCGCGGCCTCCGGGCCCTTGGTGGCGTACCAGAGGCACTTCGACACCCAGGTGCCGTAGTGGTCGGACAGGCCGGTGGCGAAGAAGTTGGACACGTTCAGGGAGAAACCCTGGGCCCGCTCGACACCTGCCTGGAGCAGGCGCTGCGCAGCATTGCCGACGCTCTGCCAGTGGCTGTTCCCGGCATCCAGGTAGACGACCGTGTTCGGCTGCCGCTCCAGCACGTCGATCGCGTAGTTGAGGTCGGCGATCCGTCCCGCCGTGACCGCGCCGGTGGGGTCGTTGTTCGGGACGCAGTCGGAGGGCAGGTTGGCCAGGGCATCGGGTTCGAGCACGATGACGGCCTTGCTCTTCCCGAGGCCGCGGGCCAGCGCCGCGATCCAGGCCTGGTACTCCGCGTCGGACTGCGCGCCTCCACTGGAGTACTGGGAGCAGTCCCGCAGCGGGACGTTGTAGGCGACCAGCACCGGGACGGTCCCGGTACGGGCCGCGCGGCGGGCCAGGGTACGGGCCCGGGTCTCCACCTCGGCGGGTGTGCCGTCGGTGAACCAGTCGGCCTCGGGCCAGCTCGCGAGCTTGGCCATGGCGGCGGCGCCCGCGAAGTCGTGGCCCCGCAGGTAGCGGACGGCCTGCTCGGCGGCGTCACTCGCCGGGTCGACGTAGAAGCGGGTGCCGGCGGGCAGGGTGTGGCCGGTGGCCTGCTGGGCCTGTGCCTGAGCCGGCACGGCGATTACCGTCAGCAGGGCGGCCAGCGCGGCGGGGACCAGGGAGCGTGGGATGCGGGGACTCATGGGTTTCCTCTTCTGGGCCGCTCGGGGCGGCGGGGKGGAGCCGCCCCGAGCGGAGTTGGTGTCGATCCCCGGTCAGTAGCCGTAGATCATCTTGTAGGCGACCTCGGGCAGGAACTGCCCGGCCGTCGATCCGGCGCCGGTGCCGCAGTTGCCGTCGGACTCGCCGGGGGCCTTGACCCACAGCAGCATCTCGGCGCCGCCGCCCTTCTGGGTGGGCGTGCCGATCCGCCGCCCGGCCGGGTTGCACCACTCGCCGTTGGAGCCGTTGCCGTTGCGGCTGGTGTCGACCACATAAGGCTTGCTGAGCCCGTACGAGGACTTCAGCGCCGCGTTGACGTTGTTGCCGTACGTGGTGTTCTGCCCGGTGGTGTAGAAGTTCGAGACGTTCAGCGAGAACCCGTGGGCTCCGGCCACCCCGGCGTCGGACAGCAGCTTGGCCGCGGTGCCGGCGCTCAGCCAGCCGGGGTTGCCGATGTCCAGGTAGACCCAGGTGTTGGGAGCCTTGGCGTTGAACTGGGCGACGGCGTTGCGCAGCAGCCCGTTGCGCTCGGAGACCTGAGCCGACGTCATACAGCTCTCGTGCCCGAGAGCGTCGGGTTCGAGGACGACCAGCGCCGGCCGGTTCCCGATGCCACCGGCGAAGGCGGCGATCCAGGAGTTGTACTCGGCGGCGGAACCGGCTCCGCCACCGGACTGACCGGCGCAGACGTCGCGGTTGGGGATGTTGTACGCCACCAGGATCGGCAGCTTCCCGCCCGCCGCCGCCGCGCCGACGTAGGCGCCGGTCGCCGTCCCGATGGTGCCGCTCCAGTTGCCGAACCAGCGTGCCATCGGCACGTTGGCGATCGACGTCTGGATCGCGGCGGCGCGCCCGTCCCCGCGGTGGGAGTTGACCCACTGCTGGGCACTGGAGTTGGGATCGGCGTAGAAGCCGTTGGTCATGGTGGTCGGGTCGGCGGCGTACGCCGTCCCGGGCTGGACCGCGACCACGAGGGCGGTCAGCGCTGGTGCGATGAGCAGAGCCGTGCTGCGGCGCATGGGCTTCCTCCGCTGTGGGTGGGGTGGGGGAGGTGGAAGCGCTTCCAGTTGCCAGATGATTGGTGCTTCGCGGCGCGATGTCAATACCTACGGCTACCTTCCCAGCAAGGGAGACCGGCGGTACAGTCCCGACTGGAAGCGCTTCCAGTTTTGACCCGACGGAGGCGCGATATCCTGTGCATTGGCATCAAGACCGAGGTGAACCACCATGACGGACGAACCGACGCGCCGAAGGCCGACCCTGGACGAGGTCGCCGAGCACGCCGGGGTGTCCCGTACCGCGGCATCGAGGGTGCTGAACAACGCCCCGAACGTGAGCAGCGGCAAACGCGAGGCCGTCCAGCGCGCGATCAAGGAGCTCGGGTACGTCCCCAATCCGACGGCCCGCGCCCTGGCGACCCAGCAGGCCGGGGCGGTGGCCCTGATCATCGCCGGAGAGGATCCGGCAGTGCTGGCCGACCCGTTCTACGGGCAGGTCATCGCGGGTGCCTCGACCGCGCTCGAGGAGACCGACCTGCACCTGGTGCTCTGTCTGGCCACCTCCACCCGCGGACAGATCCGGGTGAAGCAACTGCTGCAGAGCCGGGCGGTGGACGGGGTGATGCTGATGTCCCTGCGTGGGGACGATCCGCTGTCCCAGCTGGCCCTGGAGGCCGGCGTCCCGGCCGTGTTCGGCGGAAAACCGCTGCACGGGCACGCTCCGTTCTACGTGGACGTGGACAACGTGCGCGGCGCCCGGGAGGCGACCGAGCACCTGGTCTCCCTCGGCCGCACCCGGATCGCGACCATCACCGGACCGCTGGACACCGACGTCGGCCGGGCCCGCAGGCGCGGCTACCACGAGGCGCTGACCCTGGCGGGTCTGCCCTACCGCGCGGAGGAGGGCGGTGACTTCACCGAGCGGAACGGCATGGCCGCGATGGAGTCCCTGCTCGCCCAACACCCCGATCTGGACGCGGTGTTCGCCGCCAACGACAACATGGCGGCGGGCGCGCTGCGGGTGCTCCACCGCGCGGGCCGAGCCGTCCCCTCGGACGTCGCCGTGGTCGGCTTCGACGGCCTGGCCATTTCGGAGATCGCCGAGCCGCCGCTCACTACGGTCCATCAGCCGATACGGGACATCGGCCGGGAGATGACCCGCATGCTGCTCGCACTGATCGCGGGCGAGAAGCCGAGTCCGCTGATCCTGCCCACCACGCTGATCCGGCGCGAATCCGCCTGATCCCCCGTCGGTCCACCGACCGCACCGCCACGTTCGCGGTGCGGTGATCCGCCGTGCCCGCACCCGGGCCGGCGACCCTTAGACGGCCGCAGAGATCACCTCTTGACAGCCCTTCACCTGGGGGAGCAAGGTTTCACTCCGCCGCCTGGGAGCGCTCCCACATCTCTGCGCTCCGGCCCCTCCGGGCCCTCGCCGCGCCACCCCGCACACCCACCCCTTCCTGGAGAATCCATGTCCGCGCACCGCCGTTCCCGCAGAACCGCCGCCCTCGTGTCCGCCGCCGCCGTCACTGCGCTGCTGGCCACCGGATGCTCCTCCGCCGGAACGGGCTCCGACGACCCGAACGCGAAGATCACGGTCAGCGTGGGCGACTTCGGCACCTTCGGCTACAGGGAGGCCGGGCTCTTCGACGAGTACACGAAGACCCACCCGAACATCACCATCACGGAGAACACCACCACCCAGGAGGGCGACTACTGGACCGCCCTGCAGACCCGCCTGTCTGGTGGCGGGCTCGACGACATCCAGGCGCTGGAGGTGAGCCGGATCGCGCTCGCCACCTCCGAGCAACTCGCGGGCGCGTTCACCGATCTGTCGAAGGCTCAGGGCGTCGACAAGGAGGCCTACCTGCCGTGGAAGTGGCAGCAGGCGACCACCGCGCAGGGCAAGACCATCGGCCTCGGCACGGACGTCGGCCCGATGGCGATCTGCTACCGCCAGGACCTGTTCCAGGCGGCCGGCCTGCCCTCCGAGCCGGCCGCGGTCAGCGCGCTGTGGGCGGGTGACTGGGCGAAGTACGTCGAGGCGGGCCGCCAGTACCAGGCCAAGGCGCCCAAGGGCACCTACTTCATGGACACCGCCACCGGCCTGTACAACGGCGTGGTCTCCTCCAACGCCGAGCAGTACTACCGGAAGGGCAAGGTCGCCTACCAGGACTCCACCGGTGTCCAGCAGGGCTGGAAGCTGGCCGCCGAGGCGGTCCAGGCCGGGGTCACCCAGGGGCTCAAGGAGTTCGACACCCCCTGGCAGACCGCCTTCTCCAACTCCACCTTCGCCACCACCGTCTGCCCGTCCTGGCAGCAGGCCAACATCGAGAAGTTCTCCGGCCCCGGCAACACGGGCAAGTGGAACATCGCCCAGGCGCCCGCCGCCGGCAACTGGGGCGGTTCCTTCCTCGCCGTACCGGCCTCCGGCAAGCACGTCGCGCAGGCCCAGGCGCTGGCCGCCTGGCTCACCGCGCCCGAGCAGCAGGCCAAGGTCTTCCAGAAGGTCGGCAACATCCCCGCCAACCAGAAGGCCTACACGCTGCCCGGCGTCACGGACTTCACCAACCCCTACATCGGCCCGAAGGCGCCCACGGGGCAGATCTTCTCCACCGCCGCGAAGGCGATCACGCCGGCCGAGACCGGCCCGCACCACGGCACCCTGCACGGGGCGTTCAGCAACGGCGTGCTGCTGATGGAGCAGAACCACAAGAGCGCCGACGAGGCCTGGGCCGCCACCCTCAAGGAGATCACCAGCACCATCCAGTAGGTCCGCCGCGCCGTACGGGCCGCGCGCCCGTGGCCCGTACGGCCTCCACACCCCCTTCCAGCACAGCGCGACGACGCACCCGGCACGGAGGACCCCAGTGGCCACCCCTACCCGCACCCATCGAACCGACCCGCCCGGCTCACCGCCCACGGCCCCACCCGCCCGCGCCAGGACGAGCCGCCTGCACCGCTGGGACCGCGCCGCCTCGCCCTACCTGTTCGTCGCGCCGTTCTTCCTGGTGTTCGCCGCCTTCGGCCTCTTCCCGCTGCTCTACACCGGCTGGCTGTCCCTGCACCGGGTCAGTCTCTACAACGTGGACCAGGCCGACTGGGTGGGTCTGCAGAACTACTGGGACCTGCTGTTCGGCCCGCCCAGCCACTTCTTCTGGAACGCCCTGCGCAACACGATCACCCTGGGCGTGCTCTCCACCGTGCCGCAGCTGCTGGCCGCACTCGGCCTCGCGCACCTGCTCAACTACCATCTCCCGGCCCGCGGGTTCTTCCGCACCGCCCTGCTCGCGCCCTACGCGACCTCGGTGGCCGCCGCCACCCTGGTCTTCGCGCTGATCTTCAGCCCCGAAGGCGGCATGGCCAACTGGCTGCTGGGCCTGGTCGGTGTCGACCCGGTCCGCTGGGAGGCCGGCCCCTGGAGTTCACAGTTCGCCGTCTCGGTGATCGTCATCTGGCGGTGGACCGGCTACAACGCGCTGATCTACCTCGCCGCGATGCAGGCGATCCCGCGCGAACTGTACGAGGCGGCCGCCATCGACGGCGCCTCCCGCTGGCAGCAGTTCCGCCACGTCACCATCCCCGAGCTGCGTCCCACCATCCTGTTCACCGTCGTGGTCTCCTCCATCGGGGCCACCCAACTCTTCGGCGAGCCCTACCTGTTCGGCGGCCAGAGCGGCCACCAGGGCGGCGCGGACCACCAGTACGAGACCCTCGGCATCCTGATGTACGACACCGGCTTCCACCACAGCATGCTCGGCCGCGCCTCCGCCATCGCCTGGACGATGTTCGGCCTGCTCCTGCTGGTCGGCCTGGCCAACACCCTGATCGCCCGCCGCCTGCGCTCCGCCAACTGAGCGGGAAGGACACGATGACCACCATCCCTGCCCCCCACYCCCCCMCCGCCGCGCGTCGGCGCCGACCGCGCGCCCTCGGCGCGGGCGGCCAGCACCGGGCCGGACCGCTCGCCCTGACGATGCTGGTCCTGGTCACCCTCGCCTCGCTGTTCCCGCTCTACTGGACGGTGGTGGCCGCGTCCACCGACAGCCACCGGGTGATCTCCACGCCTCCGCCCCTGCTGCCCGGGGGCAATCTTTTCGACAACATCGGCTACGTGTGGAACAACGCCGGGTCACGCGGGATGGGCGTCGCGCTGCTCAACTCGACCCTGGTCGCGGGCACGGTCGCGCTCAGTACCGTGGCGTTCTCGGTGCTGGCCGGGTTCGCGTTCGCCAAGCTCCGGTTCCGGGGCCGCGGCGCCCTGCTCGCCCTGGTCGTCACCACCATGGCCGTGCCCGCCCAGGTCAGCATCGTCCCGCTGTTCATCCTGATGAAGCACCTGGGGCTCGGCAACCAGCTGGGCGCCCTCGTCCTGCCCACCCTGGTGACCGCCTTCGGTGTCTTCTTCATGCGTCAGTACCTCAGCCAGGCCCTGCCCACCGAACTCCTGGAGGCGGCCCGGGTCGACGGTGCGAACTCGCTGCGGGTGGTCTGGCACGTCGTGGTCCCGATCGCCCGGCCCGCGATGGCCGTACTCGGAATGCTCGCCTTCGTCCAGTCCTGGAACGACTTCCTGTGGCCGATCATCGCGATGAACGGCGCCACCAACCCGACCGTCCAGGTGGCCCTCGCCGGGCTCGGCACCGGCTGGTCCACCGACTGGTCCGTCATCACCGCAGGGGCCCTCGTCGGCACCCTTCCCCTGCTCCTGGTCTTCACCGTCTTCGGCCGGCAGATCGTCGGCGGGATCACCCAGGGCGCACTGAAGGGCTGACCCGCCGTCAGTTCCGCGCCCGACCATCACGACACCTCTTGGAGAACACCTGATGACCACCAGCTCCGCCCGCCGTGCGTTCCCCTCCGGCTTCGCCTGGGGCGCGGCCACCGCCGCCTACCAGATCGAGGGTGCCGTCGCGGAGGACGGCCGCACCGCCTCGATCTGGGACACCTTCAGCCACACCCCCGGCAAGGTCGCGAGAGGCGACACCGGCGACACCGCCGTCGACCACTACCACCGCTTCCGCGACGACGTCCGGCTGATGGCCGAACTCGGCCTCACCGCCTACCGCTTCTCCCTCTCCTGGCCCCGCGTCCAGCCGACCGGGCGCGGCCCGGCCGCCGAGCACGGTCTCGACTTCTACCGGGCGCTGGTCGACGAACTGCTCGCGCACGGCATCACCCCGGTCGCCACGCTCTACCACTGGGACCTGCCACAGGAGTTGGAGTCCGTCGGCGGCTGGCCGGCCCGGGAGACCGCGTACCGCTTCGCCGACTACGCCGCGCTGGCGGCGGAGGCCCTCGGCGACCGGGTGTCCTCCTGGACCACCCTCAACGAGCCCTGGTGCAGCGCCTTCCTCGGCTACGGCTCCGGCGTGCATGCCCCCGGCCGCACCGATCCGGCCGACGCGCTCAAGGCCGCCCACCACCTCAACCTCGGCCACGGCCTTGCCATCGGCGCTCTGCGCGCCACCCTGCCCGCCGACGCCCAACTGGCCGTCTCGCTCAACCTGCACGCCGTCCGGCCGCACAGCTCGCACCCCGACGACCTGGAGGCGGCCCGCCGGATCGAGGCCGTCGGCAACCGGATCTTCACCAGTCCGATGTTCCGGGGCCGGTACGACGAGGACCTGCTCGCCGACACCGCCCACCTGGTCAAGTGGGACGAGCTGGTGCACGACGGCGACCTCCCCGAGATCTCCCGCCCGATCGACCTGCTCGGCCTCAACTACTACAACCCGACCGTGGTTTCGAGCGCCGGGAACGCCAAGAACCTTCCCCGGCACGACGGCCACGGTGGCGGCCCGTCGCCCTGGCCCGGCGCCGAGGACGTCGCCTTCCACCTCGCCAACGACAACGTCACCGCCATGGGCTGGCCGATCGACCCGACCGGACTGTCCGACTCCCTGCTCGCGCTGCACCGCGAGTTCGGCCTGCCGCTGCTGGTCACCGAGAACGGCGCCGCCTTCGAGGACACCGTCTCCCCCGACGGAAGCGTCCACGACCCCGAGCGGACCGCCTACGTCCGCGACCATCTGACGGCGGTCTCCGAGGCGATCGCCGGCGGCGCGGACGTGCGCGGCTACTTCCTCTGGTCACTGCTGGACAACTTCGAATGGGCGTACGGCTACGAGAAGCGCTTCGGCATCATCCACGTCGACTACGACACTCTGGTACGCACACCGAAGAGCAGTGCCCACTGGTACGCCGACGTGATCCGCCGCGGCACCGTGGACTGACGCCGCGTCAGGCCGTCGCCGCCGTCGCGGTTCTGCTCATCGCCGCTGTGCACGCCGACCGGCCCGCCGAGCGCCCCGCCCAGGGTCCGGATGCAGCAAGCCCCGGGAGGGCCGATCGAGTGGACACGCCGTGGCGGCGTCGGCCCTGATCATGAATCCTCGGCGGAGCCACCAGGCTGGCAGACATGAGACCTCTGCGCAGCAGCGCCCTCCGGTGCACCGCGCTCGCACTGGCGGCCGCCGCCGTGCTGAGCGCCGGCCCGGCCGCCGCCGAACCCCGGGCCACCGGCGACCTCAAGCTGACCCTGGTCGCCCGGGTCTGCCCGAGCTACAGCGACGTGATGGCCAACCGGCAGCGCGGCGACAACATGCAGTCGCTGGAGGACCTCGGCAAGGACTCGGTGTACACCGAGGGGCAGCCCGTGGCCCCGGACATCGAGGCCGCCAACGACCCGAACTGCACACCGCTGACCGGCTGGCGGTTCGCCCTCGGCAGCGGCATCGGCGGCGAGGTCCAGGACCTCTCCACGGTCACCCCCGTCCCCGACGGGCTCACCCAGGCCACCACCCTCGCCTCCGTCCCCGAGCTGGACGCGAACCGCAACGACACCGGCCGCTCGCTGGCCGGCGCCGTCACCGTCGACCTCGACGACAGCCTGATCACCGTGGCCCGCAACCGCCGGCTGCAGATCCAGGGCGGTACCCCCACCGACCCGCTCAACCAGCAACTCCTGGGCAACACCTACTCCTTCGCGACGCTGCGCTGCGCCGTGGACAACCAGCGCGCCGACAACGTGGACCGGGCCGCGTACCCGACCGGCTCCACCCACGTGTTCTGCTACTACTACGCCGTCCGGAAGCCGAGCCGACCGGGCACCGTCGTGGTGCGCAAGCACGTGGTGGGCGCCACCACCGCGCAGCCGTTCGCCTTCGACGGCAATCTCTCCTACAACCCGGGCGGCCTCTTCCAGCTGACCGCCGGGCCCGGCTCCGACGGCGAGCAGACCTTCCAGCGGGCGGCGGGCGGCGAGGCCGGGCAGCCGTGGACCGTGCAGGAGCGGGTGCCGAACGGCTGGACCATGACGGCGCTCGCCTGCACCTCCGCCGACGGCACCAGCGCCACCACCACCAGCGGCACCCGGGCCTCGATCACCCTGGCCGCGGCCGACACCGTCACCTGTACCTACACCGACGCACCGAGCGACAGCGTCGCCCCGCTCACCCTGCTGAAGCAGACCGACGGCGGTGCGGGCGGACCGTTCGGCTTCACCGCCGAGGACGGCACCGACCTCGGCCGGGCCACCACCGCACACCCGGACACCCCGGTCGCCGCGGGTACCACCTATCTGACTCCGGGCCGACACACCGTCACCGAGGCGATCCCGGACGGCTGGTCGATCGGCGCGGTCTCCTGCCAGGGCACGACCGCCGTCCCCTCCGCCGACGGCTTCACCCTCGACCTCCCGTCGGGCGGCGCGACCTGCACCGTCACCAACACCAGGCGGCAGTCCCCGTCCCCCACGCCCACACCCACGCCCACCGCCGTTCCGACGCCCACGCCGGACGCGACCGAGCAGGGGCCGACGCTCCCCGAGACCGGCAGTACCGGCCTCGCGGTGCTCGTGGCGGCGGCAGCGGGCCTTGCCCTCGCAGGTGCGGCTCTGGTGCTCGCCGCCGCTGCCCGGCGCCGCAGCGACCGCTGACCGGCACGACGCCGCCGACCGTTGGAACGGTCGGCGGCGCGGCGTTTCGGAAAGGTCAGCAGGTGGAGTTGCCCACGCCGTAGACCGCTCGTCTACGCGTCGGCGGACCGCACCCCATCGCGATCACCGTGGATCAGCGGGTCAGCGCTGCAGGGTGAGCAGGCCCGGCCGGTACGGCAGGCTCAGGTAGTCGGTGCCCGCCGGTACGTTTTTGAGAAGGCCCTGGTAGAGGAACTGCAGGTTGCAGGGATCGATGGTCATGGTCTGGTCGGCGCTGTCGCGGACCAGGTCACCGTGGCTGACGCCCTGGGCCCAGGTGGAACCGCTGTTGGCGGTGCCCGCGAAGGGGCTGCTCTCACTGCCGGCCTGGACGGTCCACGGACCGTTCAGGCTGGAGGCGGTGAACGAGCGGAAGTAGCGGTTCGTGCCCTGCGCCTCAACGATCATGAGGTACTGGTTCTGGCCCTTGACCTTGTAGACCTCCGGCGCCTCGAACAGAAGGTTCGTCGTGTCGCTCATGACCGTCGTGTACGAGGAGCCGAAGCTGCTGGGGAAGTTCCCGATCGGCATGCTCGCCCGGTAGATCTTGCCGTTGTCACCGGCGAAGAACAGGTACATGTTCTGGTCGTCGGCGATCATGGTCGGGTCGATCGGGGCTTCCTTCTGGCCCTGGGGGCCATCGGGGAGGCTGCCGGTGAACAGCGGCTGCGCGGCGGACCAGCCGTTGGGGTTGGTGGGGTCGCTGGACGTGCGGTAGTAGAGCGGCCACTGACTCCACTGGGACACCATCACCCAGACGTTCTTGGGCGCGAAGTAGAACAGTTCGGGCGCCACCGCGCCGTCGGTCATCTGGGTCTGGGTGGCCGCCCCCATGTCCGACCAGTTCGTGAAGGGACTGAACGTCGTCCCGCCCCACGACGTTCCGTTGGAGGTGGTCGCGTAGACCAGGTTCTTGCCGTTGTACTTCACGGTGGTGAAGTCCTTCAGCGCGAGCTGCCCGTTCTTCGGCTCCGCCAGGGGACCCGACGAGGTCCACCGGTAGGTCGACGGAAGAGCACACGTGCCGGTGCCGCCGACGTCGGCGACGGGGACGAGCTGCCACTGCTGGTTGCTGCCACCCCAGTCGGCGTACTGGACGATCTTGCCGCCGTCGGCGGTGGAGGCGCCCTGGACCTCAACAGCCTTGCTGCTGTGGCGGTTCAGGAGGCGGACGTAGCCGTCGGCGGAGTCGGCGAGGCGGAACTGCTGGTTGGTCGCGTTGAGGTCGCTCCACTGCACGACGTCGGTGCCGTCGGCCGAGGACCAGTTGTAGTTGTCCAGGACCTTGCCGGAGTTCCGGTTCTGCAGCCGGTAGTAGCCGCCGCCGGAGTCCAGGAAGCGCCACTGCTGGGCTTCGTTGTTGCTCCGGGTCCACTGGACGACGGCCGAGCCGTCGGCGGTGGCGAAGTTGTAGTCGTCCAGGGCCTTTCCGCTGTTGCGGTTGACCAGGACGTACCACTTGGCGGTGTCGACCGTCGCCGCGGATGCGGTGGTGGTGTTCACGGAGACCAGGAAGCCGGCCAGGAAGACCACCGAGAGCACGGCGGCCAGGCGCGAGCGCCATCCTCGACGTGACGGGGTCCGTGGAGATCTACCGAGAGCGTTCATCTGCACCCTCCTAGGGGTGGACGTGGGCAGGGGTCAGCCCCTCTCGGATGCGTGCAGATCGGCACGGCGCGTCCGAGACGGCTGCAGGGCATGGCCCCTACGGGGTGGGGGATACCGGGGATTCCGCGCTCTGTTAGCGCTAACAACTTGAAGGTCGAACAACCGGCTGCAGGGAGAAAAGCACGGGGCATGAGTGATCGTCAAGTACTCGCGCACAAGGTCGCCCCCGACTGTTCACTTCAGTGCACGGCGAACTGGACCCGGGTCGGTTGGACGACGTCCGCCTTCACCGCGATCCCGTCGACCGTCAGCTGCTCCCCGTAGATGTCGGTGATCCTGATCGAGCCGCCGCACCCGTTGCCGTCCGCGGCCAGGAAGTAGTTGTAGGCGGTGCGGGTCAGTTGCCGCCAGCCGGCGGCGGTACGGACCTCCAGCCGGGCGACCGGATTACGGTGGTTGATCACCTGGATGCCGCACCAGTAGGCGCTGGACCCGGTCTTGTACCGGATGGAGAGCGTGCCGGAGGTGCCCGGGCTCAGCAGGCTCCAGGTGATCGGGATCCGGCCGACCTTGAGATCGGCGAGCTTGGCGAACGCCTGCTGGCTGAGGTCGAGTTGACCCGGTGCGCACGGCAGCGGGCATTCGTTGACGATCCGGACCGTGATCGATGCGCCGTTCGCGGCCCGGACCAGCACGTACGCGCCGCAGGCCCTGGACGACTCGTAGTCGGTGGTGTTCATCGCGGCGATCATGAGGTCGTCGCTCGGCCCGAAGAGGCAGGCACCGTTGCCGTCGGCGGCCTCGTACGCGGTGGCAACGCCCTTGTAGGTGGCCTTGGGCTGGATCCGTCCGGCCGACGGCACGGTGGCGGCCGAGGTCTGCGAGCTTGCCGTCGGCGAGGGCTTCGCGGTGCCGGAGGTCACGGCTGCGCTCGGGGTCGGGGTCGGGGCCGGGGCCGCCGCTGGGCTCACAACATCCGTCGGCAGAGCGGCACTTGGCGCGGGCGACGCCCCCGCCTCGGCGCCGGCCACCGGAGCGGCGACCGGGGCGGCCTCGACTCCGGGGTCGGGGCGCAGCACCGTCATCGCCAGGCAGACCAGGAGTCCCACCACACTCAGCACCGCCGTGGTGCCCAACACCAGCTTGCGTGAGCGCTTGCGCTGCCGCGTGGTCTGCCGTGTCTGCCGTGCTGTCTGCATGTCGTCCGTCCGGAGGGTCGAGCCGATGGTTCACTGCACGGTTGCCGCCGGTGGCGGAAAGGTTGCCGAGGTTCTCTGGGTCGGGGAGCGTTCCAGCTGAACGGGCCGGGCGGCCCGGATACCGCGTGGGGACGCCCCGAGTTCGCGGCGGCAGGTCTTGTTGAACGCCTGCAGGTCGGGGATGCCGACCGAGGCGGCGACGGCAGGGATGGAGAGCGTCGTCGCGCACAGGAAGTGGCGGGCCCGTTCCATCCGCCGGGCCCGGATGTAGCCGACCACCGTCTCCCCCGTCGCGGCCCGGAACAGCCGGGTCAGGTGGTTGTGGGAGATACCGACCGCCTTGGCGATCTCCGGCACCGTCAGGGGTTCGGTCAACCGCGCCTCGATCAGGGCCACCGCGGCCGCCAGCGCGGGATGGACGGCTTGCGCGGTCCGCTCCCGTGGCGGCGTGAGTCGGGCAACCCGCCACAGCGCGCCCCACACCTCGGCCACGGCTCGCGCCGGAGTGTGCGGCCAGGCGGAAAGCGCCTGCTGCAACTGCGCTTCGAGAAAGGCGAGTTCGGGACCGGCCGACTGGATCACCGGGATGCTCGTGGGCGCTCCCCCGGTGCCCAGGCGGAAGTGGACGTAGCGGTGTTCGGAGCGACCCCGGTAGCGGTAGCGGACCTCGGCCCCGGGTGGTACGAGGCTCACTCGCCCCGGGCGGATCGTGTGCTCGGTACCGTCCACCGTCAGGTCGGCGTCGTAGCCGTACAGATGGAGCTGCCACAGGTCCGGCAGGGAGAACACCTCCACCCGGCCGGCCGGCCCGTGCACGCCGATGCCAACGGCGGCGAGGGTCGGAGGCTCGTCGAGGTGGGCGATGGCCGTGTGCATGGTCAGGAGTTCTACCATGGTGCCCGCAGCATGGTGATAATCGACCACCACTGGGTGAACACGGCCCACCCGGCAGGGCGGTGGCCGGGCCTAGCGTGGCCGCCATGGAGAAGAGACAGGAACTGCTCAGCTCGGTGCAGATGGCGCGCTTCGTCGCGCGCGGGTCACTGCGGCTGGACGCGGTGGTCCCGGCGGAGCTGAACGCGGAGGGCCTGAAGGTGCTGGCGGACGACGTGCCGCCGGTGCCGTACGGGACGCCGCTGTCCACGGCCTACCCGGAAGGCTCTTTCGTCCGCAGGCTGCTCGAACTGCCGCAGGTCGCAGGCGGACTGCGCAGCCTGGTGGGCCCCGAGCCGTGGGTGGACCACCACTTCGTGCACACCCGCGAACCTCACGGCGGCGACGCCCAGGCCTTGCACGGGGACGCCGTCATCGACGTCCGGCCGGATGCCTTCGACGTGCAACTGATGTACTACCCGCAGGCGGTGACACTGGAGATGGGCGGCACCCTCAGCGTTCCGGGCAGTCATCTCCGCCGGACCAACGAGTCGGACACCGGCCGCTACCAGAACCTGCGCGGCCAGGACCGGCTGGTCTGCCCGGCGGGGACGGTGGTGTTTCTGCACCACGGCCTCTGGCACGGGGGTCGCCGCAACGACAGCGACACGACGCGCTACATGTTCAAGATCCGCTTCAATCCGACGGTGCGTCAACAGTGCCTGTGGGACACCTCGGATCTCCACGACCCGCAGGTGAACGCTGAGTTGGACACGATGTTCCCGTGGTACGAGGGGGCGACCGGTCGCCTGGAGCGGTACAACCGCATCCTGCTCTGGCGGGCGCTGACCGGCGACGACGGCTACGACCTGGACCACTGGGTGACCCGGGTCTCCAACCGTCCGAAGGAGCGAGCAGTATGACGACCGACTCGGCACGACAGCAGGTGCTGGTGCTCTACCTGTCCGACTCGGCGTTGGACTCGTACGTCGTCGGCTGGGCGCGGTACGACGGCACCGGACGCACCACACCCACCACGGGCGACAGCGACGAGCCGCCGTACGACACGGGGGTGGCGGCGCTCCGGGACGGCTGGCGGCTGTTCCAGGCCGCGCAGCTGATCCCGCCCTACCCGGGCCACGAGTACGACGTCTCCTTCCTCAAGCACGAGTTCTTCTTCGAACGGATCGTCGGCACCCAGGCCGCGAACTCCGGCGCCGCGTAGGGGTCTCACCATGACGGCATCCGAGCCGTCCGGGGTTCGACTGTCGATCGGAATCGGACCCCGCGCCCCGGCCTGCCCAACCCGCCCGAACGTGCCCTGCCCACCGCACCCGATCGGCGCAKCGGGCAGGGCACGGTACTAAGACCCTCCGGCAATTGGGGGGTGGATGAAGGAGCGCCCGCCGCGTCAGCGGCTGATGTCTCTGCGGGGTGCGTGCCTCGGCGGTGCGGAGGAGGGAGTCCATGCGGAGCATCGGCGACCGACGACAAGCCGGCGAGGTGCGTGCCCCAACGCCGCGACGCCGCCCCCCAATTGCCGGAGGGTCTAAGGAGCAGAGTGCGACGGGGTGTCAACAGAGCACGCGCACAGCTCTCCGATGTGCCATCAAGGGCTGCGAGCTCTTACCTCACCGGTTGATGCCAGTCGGTACCGTCCCCTGTTCGGTTCGAGCTGACAGAAGGTTGGCCTCGTGTCACCGACAACCGTACGGGAGCGCTCCCACTCTGGAATGGTGGGGCGCATGAGGAGAGATGTGACCGAGCCCTTCGTACGCCCGTACCGGCCGTCCGACCGCACCCGGCTCGCGGAGGTCTGTGTCCGCACGGCCCACGAGGGCGGCGACTCGTCGGCGATCCACCCCGACCCGGAGCTGATGCCGACGATCTTCGCGTATCCGTATGTGCAGCTGGAGCCGGAGCTGGCGTTCGTCCTGGACGACGGCGCGGGGACCGCCGTCGGCTATGTGCTGGGCGCCGTGGACACGGCCGCTTTCGCGCGCCGGTTCCGCAGCGAGTGGCTCCCCGCAGTCGCCGGGCGCTACCCGTCGCCGGACGGGCCGGCCCGCACCCCGTCCGAGGAGATGATCGGGCTGCTGCACACCCCCGAGCGCATGGTCCACGCGGAGCTGGCCGGGTACCCCGCCCATCTGCATATCGATCTGCTGCCGCCGTGGCAGGGCCGCGGCCACGGCCGCGCCCTGATGCGCACGCTTCTGGACGCACTGCACCGGCGTGGCACCCCGGCCGTGCATCTGTGCATGGTCCAGGCGAACACTGCGGCCCGGGCCTTCTACGACCGCCTCGGCTTCAGCCCGCTGCCGGTGCCCGACCCCGGGCCCGTCTGGTACCTGGGCCGGACGACGACGCCGCTGCCCTGAGCGCACCCGGTACTCGCCGTTTCGGGCCCGCCGGTTCAGCCGCCGGTGGTGAAGACCCGGACGTCCCAGGCATCGAGGCTCACCTCCCCGTCGGACGGGATCGAGGTACCGTCCAGCGCGTCGGTCAGTGTCGTGGGTGCCTGGATGGTGACGGGCTGCCAGCTCCAGTTGTGGACCACGTGGACGCGGCGCCCGTCCGGGGAGGTGCCGGTGGTGGCGGTGACCGATTCGGGCAGGTCGGTCCAGCCGCTGCGGGGGGCGGGCGCGAACCAGGTGGCCAGGGCACGGGCGAGTTCACGGTCGGGGGCGGTGCCGACGCAGGTGACCCGGCCCGCGCCGTGCCGGCGGGTGGTGACGGCGGGCCAGCGGCCGAAGTGCGGGTGGTCGTACTCGGCGAGCACCTCGGCGTCGGTGACGGTCAGGCCATCCACCCAGCGGGTCGCGGTCGCGGTCGGAGGCAGCGTCAGCGGGCTGTCCGGTCCTGCATCGAGAGGCAGGCCGGTGGTGAGGTTGCTGAACTCCTCGTAGTACACGCCCGCCGTCTCGGCGAGGCGCGCGGGGGCGGGCTCGTGGCGCGCCCGGGCCTCGTGGTCGGCGTAGCCGGTGCGGGGGCCGAGCACGAGGTGGCCGCCCGCTTCGGCATAGGCGGCGAGCCAGTCGAGCAGCGAGTCCTCGGCGAGGTACAGCCCGGGGACGACCAGCACGGGGTACCGCTGCGCGGCCGACTCCGGTGCGATGCCCTCGCGTTCACCCCGGGCGTCGTGCAGCTGGCGGGCGTGCAGGATGCGCACCTGACGACCGGCCTCGAACGCGCCCCGGTAGAAGGGGTCGAAGATCCCGTGGTAGGAACTGCCGTCCGGGGCGCCGTCGGGGGTGGCCAGCGGCGGGTACTTCTGCATCAGCCACTTGCTGGGCATCGAGTAGACCATCGCGATGTCGGCGTCGGGGTCGACTCCGGCGACCAGCGCTCCGGCCGTCTCGAACTCGGCACCCAGGCGGGCGAGTTCGGCGTAGACCCGGCCGGGGCGGCCGCTGTGCGGCAGGACGCCGCCCCAGTACGTCTCGGCGCCGAAGTGCAGGGTGTGCCAGTGCCAGTACTCGACCATCCGCGCACCCCGGGCGACCAGCGCCCAGGCGGCCTGCCGCCACTGGCCGTCGAAGGCCGGCCGGTTCTCCGAAGTACCGCTGATCGCCTGGGCGTTGGTCTCGGTGACCAGGAACGGCTCCTGCCGGGAGGAGAAGATCCGGTCCGCGCTCTGGTACAGGGCCCAGACACCGGCGGTCTTCCATCCCTGCACGTGGTCGTCGGGCGTGGGGTCGGGCAGCGCGAGGGCGTCCTGCATGTCGTAGTACGGGTTGCCCGCGGTGACGTCCAGAGCATCCGTCAGCTCGTCGTCCTCGACTGCAGGGTGGCCGTAGTGGAGGCAGGTGGTGACGAACTGCGACGGCTGTGCGTACTCGCGCACGATCGCGGTCTGCCAGGCGATGAACTCGTTGGTCTGCCGGGCCTGGAAGGCCCGCCAGGCGACGTCGTACTGCGGCTGGGCATTGCCGTCGGGCGTCCACAGGTCGGCCCAGGTGGTCAGGCGGTGCGACCAGTGGACCAGTCCCCATTCGCGGTTGAGGGTCTCCACGTCGCCGTACTGCTGCCGCAGCTCGTCGACGAAGCGCTGGAACAGGCCCCGGTTGTGCGGCAGTCGGCAGCCGGGCTCGTTGTCGACCTGGAAGCCGATCACCGCCGGGTGGCCGGCGTAGCGTTCGACGATGCGCCGGACCACCCGTTCGGCGTGGAACCGGAAGGCGGGGTGGGTGAAGTCGACCTCCTGGCGGGCGCCCCAGGAGGCGGGCTTCCCGGTGCCGTCCTCGGCGGCGATCTCGGGGTACTGGCGGGCCAGCCACGGCGGCACCGCGTAGGTGGGTGTGCCGAGGACGACCGCGATGCCGCGCTCGTGGGCGGCGTCCAGCACCGGCTGCAGCCAGTCCAGCTCGAACCGGCCGTTCGAGGGCTCCCAGGTGGACCAGACCGACTCACCGACCCGGATGACGGTGAACTTCGCCCGCGCCATCAGGTCCAGGTCTTCCTTCAGCCGCTCGTACGGCTGGTACTCGTGGTAGTACGCGGCGCCAAACAGGACGCGCGCGGGCAGCTGGGACATGCGGAGGCCTCCGGACGTGGGGAGCCCCGGCCGCCGAATTGCGATGGCCGGGGCGTGGTGTGACGGATCGTCAGCCGATGCTGCCGGTCACCGTGGTGCCGGTCTTCGTGACGTGGTAGGTGGCGGTGTTGCCGCTGTAGAAGTGGAAGACCACCGTCGCCGCCTCGCCCTCACGGAGCGAGGTCAGGAACGCGGGGGTCAGGATGATCGTGCTGTTCGGGTAGTCCGGCGAGAAGGCCTGGTTGAACTCCTGGTACGGGGTCCAGCTGGTCGGGCCGGCGTTGGTGCCGTCGGCGTACGTGGCGTGGATGGTCGCCAGCTCGTTGCCCTTGTACTGGGTCGGAACGGCGAACGCGTCGGTGGTGCCGGTGGCGGCCGACACCGACGGAGCGTCGTTGGTGACGATGTCGATGTTCCAGGGCAGCCCACTGGTGAACTTGGCCTGGAGCGTCGCGTTGACGCCGTAGGCGCGGTTGCCGACCAGGCGGGTGAGTGCCTTGGCGGTGAAGGTCAGCTGAGTGCCGGAGACGGTGTAGTCCCGTCCCGCCGCCAGCTTGGTGTTGCCCTGCCACACGCCCCGGAAGCCGGTGCCGTTGAGGTTCAGGGTGAGCGACTTGGCGGTCACCGGGCCGGCCTTCGGCACGAAGACCTTGTCGAAGGAGGCCGTGCCCGAGCGGGTGGTCCAGCTCGACTTGATCACGGCGAACAGCGCCGGGTCACGCCACTGGAGGGTGTCACGGTTCAGGTAGGCGAACGGGTCCCACAGGGCGGTGGTGACGCCGTTCTTGCGCGCCCCGTAGCCCACGTGCTCGTAGTACTTCAGCGCCTCGCCCCGCTCGATGCGGGAGGGGTGGAACTGGTCGGGGTAGGCGAGCAGACCGTACTCGCCGACGTAGACCGGGATGCCGCGAGCGACGAAGGTGTTGTGCATGGCGGCGAAGGAGTCCTCCAGGCCCTTCTGCGCGACGGCGTCGTACAGGGTGCCGCCCGCGACGTTCACGCTGAACGGGTACCAGCTGTAGAAGTGCACCTGCGCCACGAGCTGACGGTCGTTCAGCGCGGTGATCGCGGTGTACAGGTTGTCCATGTAGGCCTGCTCGGGGCTGCCGGCCGGCGTGGTCAGCGACAGTATGCGGCTCGCGTTCACGCCGCCCGAGGAGCGGACGACCGAGTGGAAGGAGGTCTGGAGCTCGTTCAGGAGCTGGGTCTTCTGCGCGTCCGTGGTGTTGTCGAACTGCGGCTCGTTGATGCCCTCGAAGAGCAGGGAGCGCGGCTCGTCCCGGAACGCGGCGGAGATCTGGGTCCAGGTGGAGTTGAAGCGGGCGACCACGTTGTCATGGTCGGTGGGCATCTTCGAGACCCACTGCCACGAGTCGTGGTGGACGTTGAGCACGACGTACAGGCCGCTGGCCAGCGCCCAGTCGGTGACCTGCTTGACGCGGGCCATGTACGTGGCGTCGACGGTGTACGGCGCGGTGGCGGACTGGTGGTCGCTCCAGCTCACCGGGATGCGGACGCTGCGGTACCCCTGCCCGGCGACGAACTCGAAGGTCGCCTTGGTGGTCTGGCCGTTGCCCCAGGAGTCCTCGTTCGGGACGGCGTCCAGGGTGTTGCCCAGGTTCCAGCTGGGCTGCATCTGCGCTACGGCGTCCATGGCGTTGTCCGGAACCCGGAGCACCGGGCACAGCGGCTTCTGCTGTTCGTCGGGCGCGGCGAACGCGGCGCCGCCGGACAGGCCCAGCATGACGGTCAGCGCCATCAGCAGGGCGGCCAGCCGGCCGGTACCCCGGGCGCGGTGGCCTTGTCGTATGTGCTTCACGTGGTCTCCCTCTCGTGAGTGCGGGTGCTGCGCTTCCTGACAGATGGTCATGAGGTCGACGTGGGCTCGTAGTCGAACCAGTCGAAGTGGACGGTGCCGGCTGCGGCGTACATGCCGATGACCCGTCCGGTGAAGCCGCCGGCCACCTCGGTGGACAGGTAGCGGCCGTCCAGCGAGGCGAGCGGGGTGAAGCTGCCATCGGGCAGTTCGACACCGAAGGAGAGCAGGTCAGGTGCGGTTCGCGAGTCCTCCGGCGGGTGCGGGGCGATCTCGACGCCGAGCACCACCGGACCGGCGGGCACCAGGGTGGACGCCACCTCGGTGCGCAGCGGGCCGATCCGGGCGAACACCTTCACCTCGCCGGCAGCCGCCTCGATCTCGTAGTGGTGCCGCTCGTCCAGCCGGACGGCCAGGCCCCCGCGACCCTCTGCGGGGTCGACCAGGGTGCGCGCCGAGCAGTCCAGGTGCTGCTGGCGGCGGCCGACGAAGACCGGGTCGGGCGCGTCAAGGGAGGCGCCGGCCGCGTGCAGGGTGAGCCAGCCGGAGCGTTCCTTGGTGGTGGCCAGCTGCGCCGGGCGCTCGCGCACCGAGATCCAGCAGGGCTGGAGCTCGGCGTGGTCGAAGTCGTCCCGGACCGGCAGTCCGGGGGCCGGGACCAGCGGCCACGCGGGCGCCGGCAGCTCCGGGGAGAGCGGGCCGACGACCGGCCAGCCGTCGACCCACTCGACCGGCGCGAGGAAGGTCTCCCGGCCGATCACGTGCCAGCCGGGGGTGCCGCCGCGCGGCCGGACGCCGAGCAGCACCATCCACCACGTGCCGTCGGGCGCCTGCACCAGGTCCGCGTGGCCGGTGTTCTGGATCGGGTGGTTGGTGCTGCGGTGGGTCAGGACCGGGTTGTCCGGGCACGACTCGAACGGGCCGGTGGGCGTGCGGCCGCGGGCGATCGACACTCCGTGGCCGCGCTCGGTGCCGCCCTCGGCGATCAAGAGGTACCAGTACTCGCCGATCCGGTACAGGTGCGGTGCCTCGGGCGCCTGGCCCCCGGTGCCGGACCAGGTCCGCTCCGGCTCGCCGAGGGTCTCGCCGGTGTACGGGTCGAGCCGGACCTGCGAGATGCCCGCGACGGTGCACCAGCAGGTGCCGTCCTCGTCCCAGGCCAGGTCCGGGTCGATGCCCGGCACCCCGGGCAGCCGGACCGGGTCGGACCACGGGCCGGCCGGGTCGGTGGCGGTGAAGAGCATGTTGCCGCTGTCGCCGACGTTGGTGACGATCAGCCAGAAGCGGCCGTCGTGGTGGCGCAGCGTCGGTGCGTAGATGCCGGCCGAGGACGGCATGTCCCGCGGCAGGCGGAGCTGGCTCGGCCGGTCGAGGGCGTTGCCGATCTGCGTCCAGTTGACCAGGTCGCGGCTGTGGAAGACGGGGATGCCGGGGAAGTACTCGAAGCTCGAGCAGACGAGGTAGTAGTCGTCGCCGACGCGGCAGATGCTCGGATCGGGATGGAAGCCGGGGATCACGGGATTGGTGACGGTGCTGCCCGTCTGCTGGCCTGACACTGGATCAGTTCCTTTCGGTGTACCGCTGGTTCGGGCGGCGCCCCGGCCGGGGAGGACCGGGGCGCCGGACCAGGTGGCCTTGAAGCCCCACTGGACGCTTCCGCCGGGCGGGATGGCGGCGTTGTAGGACACGTTCCCGGCGTTGATGCTCGGGCCGCTCTGCGACACCGTGGCGTTCCAGCTGCTGGTGATGGCGGTGTCGCCGCCGAAGTTGAAGCCGAGCGCCCAGCCGTTGACCTGGCCGAGGCTGTTGTTGACCACGGTGACCGTGCCGATCATGCCGCCCGGCCACTCGTTCCTGTTGTAGACGACCCGGCAGGGCGCGCTGGTCGGGTGCATCTGCACGACCGTGATGCCGTACGCGGGCACGGTCTGGGTGGTCGGGCTGCCGGCCGAGGCCGTACCGATCGAGCGGGCGTTCTTGAGGTAGGAGTGGACCGTCGGCGTGGCGGACGAGGGGGTGAACCCGGTGTAGTTCAGCGAGACTTGGGCGTCGTTGCGCGGGTCCTTGTTGATCAGCATGACGGCCACGTCACCGTTGGCCTGCCGGACGGCGTGCGCGGAGAGCAGCGAGGACGAGCTGGCGGCCTTGACCAGGGTGTCGCCGGGCGCGCCCAGCTTGGTGATCATCTGGGTGCCGTAGTAAGCGGGGAAGGGCGTGTTCAGCGACGGCTCGCAGGAGGCGCTGGCGAGCATGCCGTAGTCGTTGTACTCGGTGGCGCCCTCGACGGTGCTCAGGTTGGAGCAGTCCGAACCGTTGTGCAGGGCCCACCAGTCGACGTTGAACGCGCCGTTCTCCATCCAGGTGAGGTACGTGTCCGCGGCGAACAGGCCGTTCGGGGAGGTCGTCCGGTAGCTGGTGGCGTTGGCCTCGGTGACCGCGATGCCGACGTTGGGGGCGTTGGCGCCGGAGTACTGGTTGATCAGCGAGCGCACGGCGCCGGTGATCCCGGGGATCTCGGCCTGGGGCTTGGTCAACAGGTCGGCCGGGCTGGTGCTGTTCGGGTAGCTGTGCACGATGACGTAGTCGATCTTCCCGCCGGCGATCGACATGACCGTGCGGTTCCAGTCCATGGTGTCGCCCGCACCGACGATGCCGTCCGGCCAGAAGCCGGGGGTGGTCAGCACCGCACCGATCTTGATGCTCGGGTCGACCGCCTTCATCGCCGAGACGTACTGCACCAGGTTGTTGGCGTAGGTCGTGGCGCTCTTGCTGGCGTGGTTGTCGTGCTCCCAGCCGCCGCCGTACAGCCCGTTGCCGTAGACCTCGTTGCCGACCTCCCAGTACTTGATGCCGTAGCCCTTGGTCTGGTTGGCGTACCGGACCCAGTCAGCCGCCTCCTGGGGCGTGCCGGAGCCGTAGTTGGCGGTGATGACCGGCTGTGCGCCGGCCGCGCGCACGGTGGCCATGAAGGCGTCGAAGCCGGTGTTCGGCGCGATGTAGGCGCCTGCCTCCACGGTGTGGTTCTTCCAGTGGTAGATGTCGGCGTAGCTGCCACCGGGGTAGCGGACGGCGCCCATGCCGGCGGTCTTGAGCAGGCCGGGGATGGCCGAGTGGTTCATGTTGGAGTCGTAGACCGCGGTGTTGATCCCGACGCCGGTGGCGGGGATCGTGGCGAGCTGCAGGGCGGCGTCGACCGACACCGACACGGAGCTTGCGGCGACGGCGGGCGGTGCAACGGCGGCGATCACGCCGGTGAGCACGAGCGACAGGGCCGCCGCGGCGACTGTGGCACGTTCACGACAAGTTCGGGCTGACCATTTCATGCGTCCCTCCAGTGGGGTGGGGGTGCGTGCGTTCGGGTGGGAACGAACTCCCGCGATCTGGATGACAGGGCCCGGCGCGGCTGCGTGGGGATGGGCCCGGACACGAAAAATGCTCCGTACGGGATGCGGGCCCGCGCGGTGGCGCACGCGCGGTCGCCTGCCGCATCGTCAACTCCTTTCGTGCGCTTGGCCGGTGAGGCGCAACAGGACGGCGGACGGAGCCGCCGGGAGGGTCAGGGTGAGTGCGGCGGTGTCCGAGGACCAGGCAGAGCGGGGCCGGCCGGTACTGGGGTACAGCAGGTCCGCGCGGATCTCGGCGCCGCGCAGGCGGGGCAGCCGGAGCACCGTGGTGTCGTCCGCCCCGGGGCGCCGCCACACTGTGAGGTAGGTGACGGCGGAGGCGTGCAGGGCCAGGGCGATCCACGGGTCGTCCCAGGCCGGGAGGCCGAGCGGCCAGGCGGGTACGGCGTGCGGCAGGTCGGCGCGGAGGGACTTGTGCACGGCCACCGCCTCGTGGACCAACGCACGGGCCTCGGACCGGAGTTCGGTGAGCTTTCCGGAGAGGTGGATGCGGCCGAGGAGGGAGTTGGCCATGGTGAAGGCGACTTCGTCGAGGGAGTCCTCGGGCTGGGGGTAGGACCACACTGCGCCCTGCTCGGGGGTGACGGTGGTGGGGGCGGAGGCCGCGATCGGCGCGTACAGCAGCAGGTCCTGCTGGTCGCTGGTGGACAGGAGTTGCAGCCGGGAGAGCATGGCGTGGTCCGTCCGCATGCCGCCGGAGGCGCAGTTCTCGATCACCAGATCCGGGTACCGGTCCAGGATGCCGTCCAGCCAGTCGAGTTGGGCCCGGTTGTGGCCCAGCAGACCGGCCGCCGGGACCTCCCCGGGGTGGCTGCTGGTGCCGGAGCCGAAGTCGGTGTTGTGGTCGAGCTTGAGGTAGCCGATGCCCCACTCCCCGACCAGGCGGTCGACCACCTGGTCCAGATGGTCACGGGCGGCGGGGTGGCGCAGGTCCAGGTGGTACCGGCCGCCGCCCTCGACGACGCGCTGCCCCTCACGGCGGAAGAACGCCTCCTCCGGCAGGGACTCGGCCATCGGGCTTTCGATACCGATGCCCTCCGGCTCCAGCCACAGGCCGGGGACCATCCCCTTCTCCCGGATGCGATCCAGGACTTCGTGGATCCCGCGCGGCCCGGGGAACCGCGAGGCGGCCGGCTCCCAGGCTCCGACGGTGGGCCACCAGCTGCTGCCCTCGTCGCCGTACCAGCCGGCGTCGATGACGAAGTACTCCGCCCCGGCCTCGGCCGCGGCGTCGATCAGCGGCAGCAGCTTGGCGGTGCTGGGGTCGCCCATCAGGCAGTTCATATAGTCGTTGAAGATGACCGGCAGGTGGCGGTGGTCCCGGTGGGAGCGGCGGGTGACCCGGCGGTAGCGGGTGAGGGCGGCGAAGGCCTCGTCCGGGCCGCCGTCCGGACAGAACGCCAGCGCGACGGGCACGGTACGGAACTCGGATCCAGGCTCCAGGGGTTGGCGCCAGCCGTGGTTGGCGTCGTTGGGGCCGAACAGCGCCGCGTACCCCGTGTCGTCGCGCTGCCCGCACTCCCAGCGCCAGCCGCCGCCGTTGTGCTCGATCTGCCACAGCCAGGTGCGGCCGGACCGACGGTCCGTCAGGCCGCCCATCGGCAGGTGGCCGCAGCTGGACCAGACGCCCTGTCCGGCCACGACGTGGGTCTCCCGACCACGGGTCAGGTGGAAGCGGTCGCCGAAGCTGGGCGAGGTCACCCGCAACGGCCTGCGCTGCCAACGGCATTCGGCCATCCAGTCGTTCTCCGCCCACAGGAGGTCGGCAGCGTCCAGCTCCGCCGGGTCTCCCCCGGTGAGACAGCCGGTCACGAGTGAGCTGACCGACTCCAGGTGCAGCGTGCTCGCTCCCTCGTTGCGCACGACAACCTCGCTGCGCAGCACCGGCAGACCGTCCGGGGACCGGTAGACGGCCTCGGCGGTCAGGCCGGTCTCGGCGTCGTGAAGTTCGACGGTCAGCACGTGCCAGTCGCCGTCGCGAGTCGCGCGGTGCGTGCGGTGGCGCAGCCGCGCACCGATGTTCGTGTTGATGAGGTGCCTGCCCGACCAGTGGCGGCCGTGGCCCGCCACCATCACCTCCACCAGCGGCAGCGGCGCTTCGGGGCGCGGGTCGCCGACGGCATCGCCGGGCGCGCCGATGCGGACCAGGCGGGCGGTGCCGTCGGCGCCGAGGGCGATCTCGATCCCCAGGGCCTGGTGGCCCCAGCGGATCGTTGCGGGTCCTTCGGTCATCGCGGCTCGTCCTCTCGGGGGTGATGGGTGTTCAGTGGGAACGCAGGACCGCGCAGCCGCCCGGTCGCAGTTCGTTCACCGGACCGTCCGTCAGCAGGTCGTGGGCGGGCTCCGGCAGCGGGACGGCCTCGGCCCGGTGGTTGATCAGGACGTCCCAGCGGCGGCCGTCGGGGGCGTGGCGGGTGACGGCTTCCACCCCGGACGGCAGACCCGGGAGCGCCGGCTCCACCCCCGCCTCGGTGAGCAGCCGGGCGACCAGGGCGGCCTGGCCGCTGTCGTCGAGCCGGGTGGAGAGGTACCAGCCGGCTCCGGCGCCGAATCCGTGCCGGGTGAGCGCCGGGCTGCCGCCGAGCATGCCGTCGGTGTAGGCGGCGACCACCTCGGCCCCCTCGGTGCGCAGCAACTCGCTCCAGGCGGTGCCGTGCGAGCCGTCGGACAGGGCGGTGTGCTCGTCGCGCCGCAGCGGGCGGTACTCCTCGACCCGGATGCCCAGCGCCTCCCGCAGCGGCGCGGCCGGGTAGCCGCCGAGGCGGGCCTGCATGCGCTCGTCGACGGCGCCGGCGGAGTGCTGGACCAGTAGCGTGCCGCCGTCGGCGACGTAGCGCCGAAGATTGGCCGCTCCCGCGTCGGTGAGCAGGAACAGGGCCGGGGCGATGACGAGTTGATACCGGCTCAGGTCCTGCTCGGGGTGGGCGAAGTCGGTGGTCACCCCGGCGTCCCACAGCGTCCGGTGGGCCCGGCGCAGGATGGCGTGGTAGTCGAGCTCGGCCGACGGCAGTCCGTCGGACTCCAGCGCCCACCAGGCGTCGGAGTCGTGCAGGACGGCGACCCCGGCGCGGACGGTGGAGCCGGCCAGCTCGCCGAGCCGGGCGACGGCCTCGCCGGCTTCCGTGACCTCGCGGAAGATCCGGCTGTCCGGCCCGGCGTGCGGGACCATCGCCGAGTGCCACTGCTCGGCGCCCGCCCGGGACTGCCGCCACTGGAAGAACAGTGCGCCCTCCGAGCCCCGGGCGATGTGGCCGAGGGTGTGCCGGAGGATCTCGCCTGGCTGCTTGGCCAGGACGCGGTCACCGGCGTAGACGGTGTTGGTGCCCTGCTCCATCAGCAGCCAGGGCACGCCGCCGCCGAAGGAGCGGGCCCGGTCGGCGCCGAAGGCGGTGTCGGCGGCGGCGTCCACCCCGGGCGCGGCGGGGTAGTGGTCGACGGCGACCAGGTCGACCTCGCGGCCGAAGGCCCACAGGTCCAGGTTCTGGTAGCCGGGCAGCATCAGGTTGGTGGTCACCGGCCGGTCGCTGTGGGCGCGGATCGCGTCGCGCTGCTCGCGGTAGGCGGCGAGGGTCTCGTCCGACCAGAACCGGCGGAAGTCCAGCGCCTGGCCGGGGTTGTGGTGCCACTGGGTGGCCCGGAGCGGCTGGATCTGCTCCCAGGAGCCGTACCGCTGGCTCCAGAACGCCGTCCCCCACGCCGAGTTGAGGGCCTCCAGCGAGCCGTGCCGGGCGCGCAGCCAGACCCGGAAGGCGGCTGCGGTGTGCTCGCACCAGCAGAGCGTCGCGTACTCGTTGTGCACGTGCCACAGGGCCAACGCCGGGTGGTCGCCGTAGCGTTCGGCGAGCGCCGAGGCGATCCGGCGGGCGGCCCGACGGTAGGCGGGGGCGGCCAGGCAGTAGGTGTCCCGGCTGCCGTGGGTCAGCCGGGTGCCGTCGGGGCCGACCGGCAGGGCGTCGGGGTGGGCCAGGGTGAACCAGGGCGGCGGGGAGGCGGTCGGGGTCGCGAGGTCGACGGCGACCCCGTTGGCGTGCAGCCGGTCCAACTGCTCGTCCAGCCAGCCGAATTCGTAGCGGCCCTCGTCCGGCTCCAGCAGAGCCCAGGAGAAGACGCCGACGGTGGCCAGGTTCACCCGGGCCGTGCGCATCAGCTCGTCGTCCTGCTTCCACACCTCCCCGTCCCACTGCTCCGGGTTGTAGTCGCCGCCGAAGGCGAGCGCACCGAGGCGGTCGGTGAGCTGACGTGCCGTCATCGGAGGAGTCTCCATTCTGTTCGTGATCAGGGGTGGGAGCTTCGGCTCGGGGCCGGCGCGGTGCTCTCGCGGCTCACCAGGTCCGGTGCCAGCAGCCGCAGTTCATCCGTCGGCTGCACACCCTCGGTTGCCGCCGTGATCCTGGCCATCAGCTGCTCGACGGCGACCCGCCCGAGTTCCCCCTTCGGGCCGGTCACGGCCGTGAGCCGGGGCGTGTACTGCTCCGCGAGCGACTCGGGGCAGATGGCGACCACCGAGGCGTCCTCCGGGACGGTCCGCCCGCTGGCGCGCAGCAGGTCCAGCAGCGGACCGATCGCGCCCTCGTTCTGGACCACGAACCCGGTGGTCTCCGGGCGGTCGGCGAGGATCCTGGCCACGGTGCCCGCCGTGCTCTCGTACGTGCCCTCGCACGGCCGGTGCACGAAGCGCAGGCCACGCCGCTCCGCGCGCTCGCGGAAGCCGGTCAGGGTGCGCACGGCGTAGCCCGCGTGCCGCTCGTAGACGGCCCTGGCGTAGCCGACGAAGGCGACGTCCCGGTGGCCGAGGTCGGCCAGGTGGTCCGCGCAGAGCGCGCCCATGGTGGGGAAGTCGTGGTCGACGCAGGAGAGTCCGGCCGGGTCGTCCGGCCATCCGATGAGCACGGTCGGTGTGCCCTGGGCGCGGAGGACCGGGATGCGTTCGTCACCCACCCTGATGTCCATCAGGATCACCCCGTCGGCGAGTCCGCCGGCGGCGATCCGCCGCACCTCCTCGGGGCCTTCGTCGTTGGTCATCAGCAGGACGTTGTAGTCGTACTGACGGGCCGCCACCGTGACGGCGATGGCGATCTCCGTCATGATCGGCACGTACACGTCCACGTGCAGCGGTACCACCAGGGCGATCATGTGTGAGCGCTTGCCGGCCAGCGCCCGGGCGCCCGCGTTGGGGTGGTACCCGAGCTCCCGGACGGCTCGCTCGACGCGGCCGCGGGTCTCGTCCAGGATCGGGCGCTTCCCGCTGAGCGCGTAGCTGACGGTGCTTGCCGAGACTCCGGCGCGCCTGGCCACATCGGCGAGCGTCACGGGCCTGCTGGACATCCGGCTCAGCCCTTGATCGCGCCGGTGAGGACGCCGGTGCGCAGGTGCTTCTGCACGAACGGGTACACCATCACCAGCGGCACCAGGGTGAGGACCACGACCGCCATCTGCAGCGACAGCGGCGCGGTCTGCGCCTGGACGCTGCCGAAGCCCGCGTTGACGGAACCGGGCAGTCCGTTGCCCCGGTTGACGTAGGTCAGCAGCACGTACTGGAGCGGCCACTTCTCGGCGTCCGTCGGCATGTAGAGCATGACGTTGAAGAACGAGTTCCAGTAGCCCACCGCGTAGAAGAGCGCGGTCACGGCGGTGACGGCCCGTGAGGTGGGCAGCACGACGGACCACAGGATGCGCCACTCCCCCGCGCCGTCCATCCGGGCCGCGTCGATCAGTTCGGCGGAGGTGTCGGAGTAGAACGCGCGCAGCACCAGGATGTTGAAGACGGAGACCGCGCCCGGCAGGATCAGCGCCCACCACTGGCCGTAGCCGCCGAGCCCGGTGACCACCAGGAAGGTCGGGATGAGGCCGCCGCCCACGAACATCGTGACGATCAGCAGCACCAGGACGAAGCGGTGGCCGAGCGACCGCGGCCTGGACAGCCCGTAGGCGCACAGGATCGAGACGGCCATCGACACCCCCGTGCCGACCACGGTGATGCCCAGGCTCACCATCAGCGCGGTGACCACGGTCGAGTCGCTCAGCATCTGGCGGTACGCCTCGGTGGTCAGTCCGTCGGGCCAGATCACCAGCCCGCCGGCCCGGTTGACGGCCCCCGGGGTGGAAAAGCTGGTCAGCACGATGATCCAGAGCGGCACCAGGATGACGGCGAGCATCCCGCCGAGGGTCAGCCCCTTGGCCGCCTGGCCGACCGTGGTCGGCGGCTCCTCCCAGGGCGGGCGGGCGGCCCTGGCCCTGCGTCGGTCGGCCCTGGACGCCGTGTCGCGCTTGCCGTCCGTGCGTCCGATGGTGAGTACGTTCGTCATTTTCGGTACAACCCGTCGTCGCCGAAGGCGTGCGCCAGCCGGTTGGCACCCCAGATGAGCAGCAGCGAGATCACGCTCTTGAAGAGCCCGGCCGCCGTGCCGTAGCTGTAGTCGCCGGTGGCGATGCCGTAGTAGAAGGAGAAGGTGTCCAGTACGTCCGCCACGTCGTGACCGACGGCGTTCCGCTGGATCAGGAACTGCTCGAAGCCGACCGACAGCGCGTTGCCCAGGCGCAGCACCAGCATCAGCACGATCACTCCGCGCAGGCCCGGCAGCGTGATGTGCCACATCCGCCGGAGCCGTCCCGCGCCGTCCGCCGCCGCCGCCTCGTACAGCTCGTTGCTGATCGCGCTCAGCGCGGCGAGGAAGACGATGATCCCCCAGCCCGCCTCCTTCCAGATCGACTGGGAGGTGACCAGCAGCGCGAAGGTGTCCGGGTTGGTCATGATGTCCCAGGTACCGATGTCCTGCTGACGGAGGAACTGGTTGAGGGCGCCCGCACCGCCCAGCATCTGCTGGAAGATCGTGATGGCGAGCACCCACGAGAAGAAGTGCGGCAGGTAGGCGACGGACTGGATGAAGTTGCGGATCCGCTCGCTGAGCACCGTGTTGAGCAGCAGTGCCAGCCCGATCGGGATCGGGAAGAAGAGGATCAGCTGGACGAAGCTCAGGTACAGCGTGTTCGTCAGCGCGTGCCAGAACAGCGCGTCGCCGAACAGCCGGGAGAACTGGTCGAATCCGACCCACTCGCTCTGCCGGACCCCCACCAGCGGGTCGTACTCCTGGAACGCGGTGGCCAGGCCGAACAGCGGGAGGTAGTTGAACACCAGCAGCAGGACGACCGCGGGCACCGTCATCAGGATCAACGAACGGTCGCGGCGCAGCCGGTGGCGCAGACTCAGCCGCTCCCGCACCTCGGGGCGATCCGACCGTGCGGCACTCACAGGCCCGTGCCGTACTTGTTCAGCACGTTCTCGGTCATCCACCCCTTGAGCCGGTCGCCGCTGCTGGACTTCCAACTCGCTACTGCCGCCTGCACCTCCGAGACCTTCTTCTTGCCCCGGTAGCAGTCCTGGACGGTGTCCGACACGGCCTGGGCGGCTTCGGCCGTGGCCATCGCCTGCGGCATGCTGATGTTCATGCCCCAGAACGGCGGCTTGGTGAGGGCCTGCACGTTGTCGGCCTGCCAGGCCGACAGGTCCTTGGTGACGATGTCGCCGCCCGGGTTGCTGATCACGGCCGACGGGGAGGCCAGGAACGGGAAGGTCTGGCTCTGGACCGCCTTCTGGCCCTCGTCCGTGAAGGTGGGAACGCCGTTCACCCGGGTGTGGTGGACGCCCTCGACGCCGAAGTTGGCCATCGTGTACTCGGCCGAACCGTAGGGCGCGGCCAGGTAGTTGGCGACCGAGAGCAGCTCCTCGATCTGGGCGGGCTTCAGACTGGCGTTCAGGTAACTGAGTATGGCGGTCGAAGCACCCATGTAGACCACCGGCTTGCTCTTGCCGTCGGCGGCGAAGACGTTGAAGGCACCACGTCGGTAGTTCGGGTCCGCGGCGGTGCCGGCCTGATGGTCGCTCAGTTTCCAGACACCCGTGCCGCCACCGTCGATGAGCACCTTCCCGCTGTAGAAGCGGGTGGTGGCGTTGGCGTTGTCACCGGCCAGCGAGTCCGGGTGCACGTACCCGGAGGCGGCCAGCCGGTTGTGCCAGTCGAGAGCCTCCAGGAACTCCTGCGTCTCGAACAGGTGGACCAGCTTGCCGTTGTCCACCTTCCACTTGAGCGGGGCACCCCAGGCTGTGTACAGGTAGGTCCACAGGTCGCCGAAGGCCCAGACGCCGCGCTTGGCGTCGGTCAGCTCCTTGCCGAGGCTCATCAGGTCGTCGGCGGACTTGACCTGGCCGGCCTTGATCCCGCGCCCCTCCAGGATGTCCCGGCGGTAGAAGGTGGTGCCCGCGACGACGAACTTACTGGAGAAGCACGGGATGCCGTACAGCTTGTCGCCCCACACGCCGACCTGCCAGGCGCCGGTGGGTATCGCGGCCAGGTTCGGGTACTTCTTGATGTTGTCGCCGGACAGGTACGGGGTCAGGTCCGCGAGCTGGGTCCCGGCCAGCCCCCCGAGGTTGAAGTTGGGGTTCCACCAGCTGGGCAGCTGGATCCAGTCCGGCAGCTTCTTGGCGGCGGTCATGGTCGGCACGATGGTGGCGTAGTTGTTCCCGTCCGCCGGCTTCATGGTGAGCTCGACGCCCAGTGCCTTGTTCATGGCCTGGTAGAAGGCGTTGCCGGCCGGCGGGGCGGTCCCCCACAGCGGCGTGACCGCCGTGTAGCTGCCGCCCTTGCCGGGGACTCCGGAGACCGTGGTGACCGGGGCGGACGGGTAGCTGAGGTACGCGGGGTCGGTCGCCACGTCGGGGCCACCGACCACGGACGGGATGTCCGCCGCGCCGGCGGCGCTGGGCACATAGGCCGGCAGGGCCGCCTTGAGGCCCGCGTCGGTGTTCGTACCGGTCTTCCGGTCCGCACCTCCGCCACAGGCGGACAACAGCGGCGTCATCGCGGCGGCCCCCGCCACCGACACGGCGGCACTGACGAAGGTCCTGCGGTTCATCTCGGTTCTCATGGCGGAGTGGCCTTCCCGATCGGAACTGTCGAAGCGCTTGCGCGTTTCGGCGACACTAACGACGCGTTACGGGTTCGGCAATAGCCTGAACAAATCCGAAACCGGTAACTGCCAAGGGAGTTGACACAACTTCGGGATCGTGTCAGCGTCGAAGCGCTTCGATGAACGACCACAGCACTCAGCCTTCCGAGGGGTTGTCCCACGTGAGTTCCCTGTCCGCGTCCGCCGCTGACCTGCCGCTCTTCCGCGACCCCGCGCTCCCGCTGCGCAAGCGCATCGACGACCTGGTCGAACGCCTGACGTTCGACGAACGCCTCGCGCTGCTGCACCAGTACGCACCGGCCGTGCCGCGCCTGGGAGTTGCGTCCTTCCGCACCGGCAGCGAGGCCCTGCACGGCGTATCCTGGCTGGGGGTCGCCACGGTCTTCCCGCAGGCCGTCGGCCTCGGCGCCAGCTGGGACGAGGATCTGGTGCGCCGGGTCGCCGAGGCGGTCTCGGTCGAACTGC
The DNA here is from genome assembly GCF_054049135.1 of Kitasatospora sp. P5_F3. Lineage (NCBI taxonomy): Bacteria > Bacillati > Actinomycetota > Actinomycetes > Kitasatosporales > Streptomycetaceae > Kitasatospora > Kitasatospora sp. P5_F3. Next base: position 49,242 of record NZ_JBFUMY010000023.1, read on the forward strand.
GCGCCTTCCACAGCCACCGCCCGCCGGTGCTGGCCCCCGATCGCGGCCCCAACAGCCTCCAGGCCTGGGCCCCCGTGCTGAACCTGCTGCGCGATCCGCGCTGGGGCCGCAACGAGGAGGGCTACTCCGAGGACCCGGTGCACACCGCCCGGGTCGGCGAGGCGTTCTGCCGGGGCCTCGCGGGCGACCACCCGACGTACCTGCGGACAGCCCCGGTGCTCAAGCACTTCCTCGCCTACAACAACGAGGACGACCGCTGCACCACCTCCTCCGGGCTGCGCCCGCGCGTGCTGCACGAGTACGACCTCGCCGCCTTCCGCCCCGTTGTCGCCTCCGGCGCCGCGACCGGCGCGATGGCCGCCTACAACCTGGTCAACGGCCGCCCCTGCCACGTGAGTCCGCTCATCGAGACGGAGCTGCGCCGCTGGGCACGGCCCACCGGCCACGAGCTGTTCGTGGTGAGCGACGCCGAGGCGCCCTCCAACCTGGTCGAGCTGGAGCACTACTTCGACGACCACGCCGAGTCCCACGGCGCCGCGCTCAAGGCCGGCATCGACAGCTTCACCGACCACGGCGAGGACAGTGAGACGATCGTCGGCCGGCTCCGCGAGGCGCTGGAGCGCGGCCTGATCGACCAGGAGGACGTGGATCGCGCCGTCCGCCGCCAGCTCGAACTGCGCTTCAGGCTCGGCGAGTTCGACCCCGAGCTGGACCCGTACGCCGGGATCGGCCCCGAGGTGATCAACAGCGCCGAGCACCGCGCCCTGGCCCGTCAGGCCGCGACCGAGTCGGTGGTGCTGCTCAAGAACGACGGCCTGCTGCCGCTCGATCCCGCCCGCGCCCCGCGGGTCGCCGTCATCGGCCCGCTCGCCGACACCCTCTGCGAGGACTGGTACAGCGGCACCCTGCCCTATCAGGTCACCGTCGCCGACGGACTCTCCGCCGTCCTGGCGGGCCACGGCGGCGAGGTGGTCCGGATGGAGGGCAGTGACCGGATCACGCTGCGCTCGCGCACCACCGGTGAACTCCTGGGCGGCGAAGCCCTGGACGTGACCGACTGGGGCCGCTCCATGCTGACCCTGCGCGCGGCCGGAACCGGCCGGTACCTGACCCTGAAGGACGACCACACCCTGGTCGCCGACCAGGAGCTGATCAAGAGCTGGTTCGTCCAGGAGACCTTCCGGGTGGAGCCGGCCGAGGACGGCACCGTGCTGGTGCGTTCGGTGTTCACCGGCCGCTACGCGGCCGTGGGCCCCGCCCCCCGCCGGGGGGCCGCCGCCGAGGCCCGGGCCGCCGCCGCGAGCGCGGACGTCGCCGTCGTGGTGCTCGGCAACCACCCGATGGTCAACGGCCGGGAGACCGAGGACCGCGTCGACCTCGCCCTGCCCGCAGGCCAGGAGGCGCTGCTGCGTGCCGTGCACGCCGTCCGCCCGGAGACCGCGCTGGTGGTGATGAGCAGTTACCCGTACGCCCTGGACTGGGCGGACGCCCACCTGCCCGCCGTGGCCTGGACCTCGCACGGCGGCCAGGAGACCGGGCACGCGCTGGCCGCGGTGCTGGTCGGCGCGGCGGAGCCCGCCGGGCGCCTCCCGCAGACCTGGTACCGGGGCGACGACCAGCTGCCGGAGCCGCTCGACTACGACATCATCAAGGCGGGCTGGACCTACCAGTACCACGAGACCGCGCCGCTCTACCCGTTCGGGCACGGGCTCTCCTACACCGAGTTCGCCCACCGGGAGTTGGGCCTCTCCGCCCCGTCGGTCGCCCAGGACGGCTCCGTCGATGTCACCCTGGCGGTGGCCAACACCGGTCACCGGGCGGGCAGTGAGGTGGTCCAGCTCTACGTCCGGGCCCTGGACGCCCGCTACCGGGCTCCCCGTCAGCGGCTCGTCGACTTCGCCAAGATCCGTCTGGAGCCGGGCGAGAGCCGGGAGTTGACGTTCCGTCTGCCGGCCGAGCGACTGGCCCACTGGGACGTCTCCACCGGAGCCTTCACCGTCGACCCCGGCGGCTACGAAATCACCGTCGCCCGCTCCGCCGAACACCCCGTCCTCACCGCGCCGCTCACCGTGACCGGGGCGGCCCCCGCCCCCCGGGTCCTGGTCGACCGGCGCACCCTGGCCGTCGACTTCGACGACCACACGGACATCGACATCGTCGACGTCAGCCGGACCGACGGCGACGCCGTCACCCCGGCCGACCCGGCCCGGCCCGCGACGCTGCACTTCCACGGCGTCGACCTCTCCGGCGCCGTCCGGGTGGAGGCCGAGATCGCCCGCCCGGAGGCCGGAGCCGGCCAAGCACGGCTCGAACTCCACGCCGGAGAGCTGCTGTTGGCGGAGATCGAGGTCCCGGTCACCGGCCACCACCACACCTGGGCGACCGTGCAGGCCGATTTCGCCGCCCCGTCGGCAGGCTTCCACGACCTCCGGCTGACGCTGCACGGCGGCTTCCGGCTGGCCGCCTTCGGCCTCCGGTCGGCCTGAGGCGCCTCCCAGACCGGCGGCCCGCCTCGAGGGTGGCGGGCCGCCACCTCTCTCACCCAGTGCCCAACCCATTCCGGAGGAAGCCCCCCATGCCGCTCACCGACTTCGACCTGGACGAACTGACCAACTATCGGCCGGAGTTGACCGCGCCGGGCGACTTCGACGCGTTCTGGCAGCGGACGCTCGCCGAAGCCCGGTCGTACGACTGCGGTGTCAAGGTCGACCGGGTCACCTCGCAGTACGCACTGCGCACCGTCGAGGTCGACGACGTGCGCTTCCCCGGCTGGAACGGCGAACCGGTGGCCGCCTGGCTGCTGCGCCCGGCCGGCGTGGACGGGCCCCTGCCGGTCGTCGTCACCTACATCGGCTACTGCGGCGGGCGCGGACTGCCCACCGAGCACCTGTTCTGGTCCGCCGCCGGCTACGCCCAACTCGTGGTCGACAGCCGGGGCCAGGGCCACGACACCCCCGACCGGACCGTCGGCGACGGCACGCAGTGGGTCGAGGGCTTCATGACCCGGGGCATCGACTCCCCCGAGAACTACTACTACCGGCGCCTGATCACCGACTGCGTACGCGCCGTCGACGCCGTCGCACAACTGCCCGGTCTGGACGTCGACCGGATCGTGGTGACCGGCGGCAGCCAGGGTGGCGGGCTGGCGCTCGCCGTCGCCGGCCTCAGCGGTGACCGCGTCGCGGCGGTGATGCCCGACGTACCGTTCCTCTGCCACTTCCGCCACGCCGTGCAGATCGCCGGCGAGGGGCCGTACCCGGAGATCGCCAAGTACCTGCGCTGGCACAGCCGGCACCGGGTGACGCCGGCCTTCGAGACCCTCGACTACTTCGACGGCGTGCACTTCGCCCAACGGGCCACCGCCCCGGCCCTGTTCAGCGTCGGCCTGATGGACCCGATCTGTCCGCCCTCCACGGTCTACGCCGCCTACAACCGCTACGCCGGCCAGGACCGCACGATGACCGTCTGGCCCTTCGCCGACCACGGCGGCGGCTGCGGCTCCACGCCGCCGACCCAGCTCGCCTGGCTGCACGAGCACGACCTGGCTCCGGAGCTCTGACCGCCGCCGTGACCGACTCCTGCGCTCCGGCCGCACACCCCTTCCCGGAGCTTCCCACCGGGTTCCGTTTCGGCGCCGCGACCGCCGCCTACCAGATCGAGGGAGCCCACGACCAGGACGGCCGCGGCCCGTCCATCTGGGACACCTTCAGCCACACGCCCGGCCGTACGCTCGGCGGCGCCACCGGCGACACGGCCTGCGACCACTACCACCGCTACCCGGAGGACGTCGCCCTGCTGCGCGAACTGGGCGTGGACAGCTACCGCTTGTCCATCGCCTGGCCCCGCCTGCTGCCCCAGGGCACCGGACCGGTGAACGCCAAGGGCCTGGACTTCTACGACCGCCTGATCGACGAGTTGCTGGCCGCCGGGGTCGCTCCCGCCGTCACCCTCTACCACTGGGACCTGCCCCAGGCCCTGGAGGACCGAGGCGGCTGGCGGGTCCGGGAGACCGCCGAGGCGTTCGCGGAGTACGCGGCCCTCGCCGCCGAGCACTACGGGGACCGGGTGGAGCGCTGGATCACCCTCAACGAGCCGTACTGCTCGGCCTTCGTGGGCTACGCCGAGGGCCGCCACGCACCCGGCGCCCAGGAGGGGCGCGGCGCGCTCGCGGCCGCGCACCACCTGCTGGTCGGCCACGGCCTCGCGGTCCGCGAGCTACGGGCCGCGGGCGCCCGCGAGGTCGGGATCACCCTCAACCTCGACCGCATCCACACCGTCTCCTCGCTCCCCGAGGACCGCGCCGCCCTGCGCCGCGCCGAAGTCCTCCACAACGAGGTCTGGACCGAGCCGCTGCTCGCCGGACGTTACCCCGCGCAGGAGGCCGAGACCTGGGCCGGTCTGGCCGACGGCCCCTGGCGCCTGCCGGGCGACCTCGAACTGATCGGCGTCCCACTGGACTTCCTCGGCGTCAACTTCTACCGCCCGGTGACCGTCGCCGCCGCCCCGTACCGCACGGCCGATCCCGAACTCCGTACGGCCGTGGACATCGGCCTCACCGAGCTGAACCCGTACCGGACCCGGTACACCACCATGGGCTGGCCCGTCGTCCCGGAGGCGCTCACCGAGCTGCTCTGCGGACTCCACGCCCGCTACCCGCAGCTTCCGCCGGTCTGGATCACCGAGAACGGCTGCGCCGAGATCGACACCGTCGGCTCCGACGGCGTGGTCCACGACGTCAAGCGGATCGACTACCTCGCGGACCACCTGGCCGCCGTCGCCGACGCGATCGCCGCCGGGGTCGACATCCGCGGCTACTACGTGTGGTCCCTCATGGACAACTACGAATGGGCGCGTGGCTACAGCCAGCGCTTCGGCCTGGTCCACGTCGACCAGGAAACCCTGACCCGAACGCCCAAGGACAGCTACCACTGGTACCGGGGCCTGATCACCGCGCACCGCGCGCGGACAGAGGAACCTGCCCGATGAAATTCACCGACGGCTACTGGCTGATGCGCCCGGGTGTCACCGCGCGCTACGCCGCCGAGGTCGCGGACGTCCGGTCCGACGAGCACCGGATGACCCTCTACGCGCCGGTGAAGCACGTCGTCCGGCGCGGCGACACGCTCAACAGCCCGCTGCTGACCGTCGAGTGCTGGTCCCCGGCCGAGGGCGTGATCGGGGTCCGCACCACCCACCACGCCGGATCGGTGCGGCGCGGACCGGAGTTCGCACTGCCCGGGGCGGAGCAGGGCGTCGGCAAGGTGCGCCGGGACGGGGAGGCGGTGGAGCTCACCGCTGGCGAGCTGACCCTGCGGGTGGACGCCTCCCAGCCGTGGCGCCTGGAGTTCACGGCCGACGGACGGACGCTGACCACGGTGGGCGAGCGCGGCACGGGCTTCGTCACCGACGCCGGGGGCCGGCACTTCATGCTGGGCCAACTCTCCCTGGATGTCGGCGAGTTGGTGTACGGACTGGGAGAACGGTTCACACCGTTCGTCCGGAACGGTCAGGTGGTGGACATCTGGCAGGCCGACGGCGGCACAAGCAGTGAGCAGTCCTACAAGAACATCCCGTTCCACCTGACCAACCGGGGCTACGGCGTCTTCGTCAACCACCCCGGCAAGGTCAGCTACGAGGTCGGCTCCGAGGCGGTCGGCCAGGTCCAGTTCAGCGTCGAGGACCAGTCGCTCGAGTACTTCGTGGTGTACGGGCCGACGCCCAAGCAGATCCTGGAGCGCTACACCGCGCTGACCGGCCGCCCCGCCCTGCCGCCGGCCTGGGCGCTGGGCCTGTGGCTGACCACCTCCTTCACCACCGAGTACGACGAGGCGACCGTCAACCGCTTCGTCGGCGGCATGGCCGAGCGCGGCATCCCGCTGAGCGTCTTCCACTTCGACTGCTTCTGGATGCGCGAGTACCAGTGGTCCGACTTCGACTGGGACTCCGACACCTTCCCCGACCCGGCCGGCATGCTGGCCCGGCTCAAGCAGCAGGGGTTGCGGATCTCCGCCTGGATCAACCCCTACATCGCGCAGAAGTCGGCGCTGTTCCAGGAGGGCAGGCGCGAGGGCTATCTGGTGCGCCGCCCGGACGGCAGCGTCTGGCAGTGGGACCTGTGGCAGCCGGGCATGGCGCTGGTGGACTTCACCAACCCCACCGCGTGCGACTGGTACACCGGCAAGCTGCGCACCCTGCTGGCCCAGGGAGTGGACTGCTTCAAGACCGACTTCGGCGAGCGCATCCCCACCGACGTGGTCTGGCACGACGGTTCCGACCCGGAGCGGATGCACAACTACTACACCCACCTGTACAACCGGGCCGTCTTCGAGCTGCTGCGCGAGGAGCGCGGGGAGGGTGAGGCGCTGCTCTTCGCCCGTTCCGCCACCGCCGGCGGCCAGCAGTACCCGGTGCACTGGGGCGGCGACTGCGAGTCCCACTTCAACGCCATGGCGGAGTCGCTGCGCGGCGGACTCTCCCTCGGCCTGTCCGGCTTCGGCTTCTGGAGCCACGACATCGGCGGCTTCGAGGGCACGCCGACGCCGACGGTGTTCAAGCGCTGGGTACAGTTCGGCCTGCTCTCCTCGCACAGCCGCCTGCACGGCTCCAAGTCCTACCGCGTGCCGTGGGACTACGGCGAGGAGGCGGTCGAGGTCACCCGCGAGTTCACCCTGCTCAAGCACCGCCTCGCCCCCTACCTGCAACGCGCGGCCCAGCAGGCGCACGCCACCGGCATCCCGGTGATGCGCGCCATGGTGCTGGAGTTCCCCGACGACCCCGCCGCAGCCACCCTCGACCGCCAGTACATGCTCGGCGAGGACCTGCTCGTCGCCCCGGTCTTCACCGACGACGGCACGGTCGACTACTACGTCCCCGAGGGCACCTGGACCAACATCCTGACCGGGGATCAACTCACCGGCCCGCGCTGGGTCCGCGAGCAGCACGACTTCCACACCCTGCCGCTGCTCGCCCGCCCCGACTCCGTCATCCCGCTCGGCGCCGACGACCAACACCCGGTCTCCGCCTGGGCGGACGGCGTCGAACTGCGGGTCCACGCCTTCGCCGAAGGCGCAGAACGCACCGTGGTGATCCCACGCTCCGACGGCCCCGGCGAGGCGGCCCGCTTCCACCTGCGCCGCGACGGTGACCGCCTGCGGGTGACCACCGACAGCCCGCACCCGTGGCAGCTCCGGATCGGCGGCCCGGACGGCGCCCTGCACACCCATCCGGCGGGCACTACGGAGTCCGAACTCCCGTACCCCGCCTGAGCCCCACCACGATCCGGGAAGCGCCATGGAGATCCTGACCAAGCTACACCTGACTGCCCGTCAACTCGATGCCCTGTTCCTCGTCCTCTCGGTCATCGAGGGCACCGGGTGGGACAAGGCGGGCGACCGCCTGTCACCCACCGCCACGGCGGCGCTGCGCCGTGAGTCCCGCCGATCGCCGGGGACCGGCCTTCGGCGGGACCCGACGCCGGGTCAGATGAACCGCCACAGGTGGTCGTTGGTGCCGTTGTCGTCCCAGAGGACGGCCTGGGCTCCCTGGGCGGTGGAAGCGCCGGAGAGGCCGAGGACGCGGCCGCCGTTGGCGCACTGGATCCTGAAGGTGTCGCCGCCGCCGTGGCGCAGGCGCCACCGGTGGTCGGCGGCGCCGTTGTCCGCCCACTGGACGATCCGGGCGCCGTTGGCGGTGCCGCCGATCTCCACGGCGAGGACCTTGCTGCTGTGGGAGTTGCGCAGGCGCAGGTAGCCGCCGGTGTCGAGGACGGCCGTCCAGAGGTGGTCGGCGGTGCCGTTGTCGTCCCACTGGACGGCGAGGCCGCCGTCGGCGGTGGACATGTCCTGCACCCCGAGGACCCGCCCGCTGGCGACGTTCTGGATGCGCCTGGCACCGTCGGGAGCGAACTGCCACTGGCCGGAGAGTGCCCCGGCGTCGGGCACCTGTACGGCTGCGGCGCCGTTGGCGGTGGAGCCGCCCGCGATGCCGAGCAGCTTGCTGGTGTGAACGTTCTGGAGCTTGTGGTAGCCGTTGCCGGCATCGACGACGGTCCACCGGTGGTCGGCCGTCCCGGAGTCGGCCCACTGGAGGATCGCGGCGTTGTCGGCGGTGGACATGTCCTTCACGCCGAGCACTTTGCCGCTGTTGAGGTTGCGCAGCCGCAGTGCGGTGCCGTCGACGACGAGGGCCCAGTTGTGGTCGGCGGTGCCGGAGTCGGTCCACTGCAGGGCGAGGCCGCCGTCGGCGGTGGACATGTTCTGGATGCCCAGGACGAGTCCGCTGGCCGCGTTGACGAGACGGAAGCCGGGACTGTCGGTCCGCCAGTAGACGGTGTAGTTGAAGCCCTGGGCGTCGTGGAACGGGGCGAGGTTGACCGTCGCCCCGTCGGCGGTGGCCGTGAAGGCGAGGGCGGTGCTGCTGGTCCGGGTGATCGAGGAGGCGTTCAGGGCCGGGAGGGCGGACAGTGCGGTGCTGCCGTAGTTGCCGGCCAGCACGGCGGGGCCGTAAGTGACTGCCGCGACACCGGGGTTGTCGTTGGCGGCCTGGAGGGCCACCCGCATGGGGAGCTTCACGGTGACGGTGTCACCCGAGGTCCAGGACCGGGTGAGGGTGGCGTAGCTGCCGGGGTTGGCCGTGACGCTCTGGACGACGCCGTTGACACTGACGGTGGCGCCCGAGGTCCACCCGGGGATGCGGACGCGCATCGACCAGGACCCGCCGACGCTCCCGGTGACCTTGAGCGTCGTGGTGTCCTCGGCCGGGTAGGCGGTGGTCTGGGTGACCGTGATGCCTCGCTCGGTCCAGTTCAGGACGGACGGGAGGTACAGGTTCACCGTCAGGGTGGTGCCGTCGTGGAAGTAGACGGAGTCCATCAGCTTGGTGTTGGACTCCACGCCCGTTCCCTGGCAGCACCAGAACGTGCCGTAGTCGGTGCTCCAGGTACCGCCGCCCCAGGCCGGTCCCACGCCGCGGCGCCCGCCCGGGTTGAGCGGGGTGAAGTAGGTGATGTGTCCGTGCGGGTCGGCCGGGTTCTGGGCGCCGATGACATGGTTGATCAGCGCCTTCTCGTAGAAGTCGAAGTACGACGCCCGGTCGGGGTCCAGCTGCCACAACTCCCTGGTCAGCTTGAGCATGTTGTAGGAGTTGCAGAGCTCGCAGGTGTCGGTGACGAGGAAGCCGGAGATGGCGTTCGGAGCCCGGAAGTGCTCCGCCTGGCTGTTGCCGCCGATGGCGTAGGTGTGCGAGCCGGTGGCGATCGCCCAGGCGTTGGTGGCGATGTCTCGGTAGCGGGTCGTCCCGGTGGCCTTGTACTCGCGCACGGCCCCGATCCACTTGGGCACCTGCGTGTTGGCGTGCAGGCCGTTCAGCTGGTCCAGGTTCGCGGCGAGGGGGTCGAAGACCGCGGCGTGGTCGAACCGCTGAGCGGTGGTCAGCCACCGTGCGTCGCCGGTCTGTTGGTAGAGGTCGGCCAGCACCTCGTTCATCCCGCCGAACTCGACGCCCATCAACGACTGCATCGTGCTGCGGCTGAGCGGGGCGGTGCGCCGGTCGACCCAGCCGGCGAGCGCGAGGAGCACGTCGCGGGCCTGCGTGCTGCCCATGAGGCGCCACACGTCGAGCAGACCCGCCATGGTCTTGTGGATGCAGTAGTACGGGACGTTGCCGTTGGTCAGCCGGCCGGCCTCGAGGCTGGTGAAGTCGGCCTCGGGGAAGCCCGAGAGGTAGCCGACGGAGAAGCCGGCAGCGGCGTTGTTGGCCTGGCACTTGGCGAGTTCGGCCACCATGCGGTCGGCCTTGTCGCGGCAGACGGTGTCCCCGAGCGCGGCGTAGGCCTGGGCCCACGCCGTGAGGAAGTGGCCCTGCACGTGGGTGCGGAAGGGGAACGACGGGTCGTCCCAACCGCCGGTCGGGGCAGCGGCGTTGGTGGAGAGCCGGTGGTTGGCCCGGAAGTTGTACAGCAGGCGGTCGACGTCGACGAAGCGGAGGTAGGCCAGCGTCCGGTTCTGGTTGTCGAGCCATCGGCTGCTGGTGAGCCGGACCTGACCCAGGTCGAACGGGACCGTCGACACTCCGACGTCGGACCTGACCGGCGCGGTCTCCGCCGAGGCGTCGGCGGAGCCGAGGACAGGGCCGGCGGCTGCGGCCACGGCCGCGACGCCGGTCGCCTTGATCACGGTACGACGACTGAGGGGGTGAGCCGGCATGGCGAACTCCGTGGTCCGTAAGAGAAGAGGTGGGGGGAGGCGCTGCACGGCGATGCGCCGTCTTCCGTGCGGGGCATGCGTCACCGGCTCGGGAAAGTTTCGGTGCGGCGCCCGTCTTGTTGCACGAGTGTTAACGCTCACAATTGACGTGTCAATACTTTCGGCGGCATGCCGGCCGTGCCGTCCCACCACCGGAGCGCGTGCGGCGGGGGCCGGTCCTAGTCTGAAAGCAGCGCTGGACTCCCGTTCCGGCGTGCACGGCTGCCCGGACGGAGGCGTGGCACGTGGAGATGGCAGACAAGCAGGACGCTCCTATCGCTGTTGTCGCAACGGACCCGGACGGCGTGGTGAGCAGCTGGAGCGAGGCCGGGACGCAGTTACTGGGTTGGACGGCGGCGGAGACCGTCGGGCGCCCAGTCGCCGGCCTGTTCGTCGACCCCCCGCCCGGGCTCCCCGGCACCGGTCCCACGGGTGTGCTCGCCCTGCGCCACCGGGACGGTTCAACCGTGGACGCCGTCGTGGCGGCTCATGTCCTGCACGGCCCCGACGGCCGGCCCCTGGGCCACGCCATGACCGTCCAGCGCTGGGGCCGCCGCCCCGTGATCGCCGACCGGGCCTTGGAACAGTGCCCTTTCGCGCTGGGGGTCTACGATCCCGAACTGCGCTTCCTGTGGGTCAACACCGCCGCCTGCGCGGTGATGGCGCACTCCGAGGAACAGGTCCTCGGCGAGAAGTACCGCGAGCTGTTCCCCGAACTGGACGACACGGCGTACACCAACAGGCTCGCCGAGGTGGCCAGGACGGGCGAACCCGCGCGGCTGATCACGGTCTTCCGACCGCTCGGCAGCACCCACGCCAACGCCTGGGCCACCAGCATGTGGCCCGTCCGGGACGCCGAGGGAACGGTCCGTGCGGTCGCCAACTGGGGATTCGACATGAGCGCCGAGTACTACGCCCGGCAGCGTCTGCTCGTCCTCAACGAGGCCAGCAGCGGAATCGGCCGGACCCTCGACGTCATCAGCACGGCCCGGGAACTGGCCACCACCTCGCTGCCGGGATTCGCCGACCACGTCACGGTCGACCTCTTCGACGAGGTGCTCCGCGGGGACGAACCGCCCCTGTCCGCCGCGTTCACCGTCGGCGGGACCATCGCCCTCAGCCGTGCCGCGCGGCACGGCACGAAGGATGACGCCGACCGGCCTCCCGGGCCCACCACGCCGGTCCGCTACCCTCCCGATTCCGTCGCCGCCCGTTGCCTGGCCACCGGCGGGTCCACGGTGCAGCTCGCCGCCGAGCCCAGCCAGGGCGGCGAATGGGGCTTCGGCCCCGGGCTCGCCGCCGACCCGGCCCACTGGCCCCCGGGCAACCCGTTGATCGACGCGTCCATCGCCGCAGAGGGCCTGACCGGCCGGATCACCGTGCCGCTCCGGGCGCGCGACGCCCTGCTCGGCGTGGTCGCGTTCGCCCGCACCGACCGGCCCGAGACCTTCACCGCCGATGACCTGATCCTCGCCGAGGAGCTGACCGCCAAGGCGGCCGTCGCCATCGACAACGCCCGCCGGTTCACCCGTGAGCACACCACCGCGCTGACCCTGCAACGCAGTCTGCTGCCGCAGCGGCTGCCGGTCCAGGAGACGATCGAGGTGGCCTCCGGCTACCTGCCCGCCGGAGCCGGTGCGGGAGTGGGCGGTGACTGGTTCGACGTCATTCCGCTGTCCGGCGCCCGGGTCGCCCTGGTCGTCGGCGACGTCGTCGGCCACGGTCTGCACGCCTCGGCCAGCATGGGCCGACTGCGCACGGCGGTCCGCACCCTGGCCGACGTGGACCTGCCGCCCGACGAACTGCTGACCCACCTGGACGACCTGGTCATGCACTTCCCCAGCGACCTCCAGCCCGAGAACCACTTCGAGGCGACCGGCGAGTCCGGCGCCACCTGCCTGTACGCCGTCTACGATCCGGTCTCCCGCCGCTGCTCGCTGGCGAGCGCGGGCCACCCGCTGCCGCTGGTCGTAGCGCCGGACGGCACCCTGATCCCGGTCACCGCACAGCCGGGACCACCACTCGGCGTCGGTGGGCTCCCGTTCGAGGCCACCGAGTTCGAACTGCCCGAGCGCAGCCTGCTCGCCCTCTACACCGACGGACTGGTGCAGAGCCGCAAGCGCGACATCGACCATGGGACCGCCGAACTGTTCAGCGTCCTCAACCAGCCGGCCGCCTCCCTCGACGCACTCTGCGACACGGCCATGACGGCCATGCTCCCCGACCACCGGACCGACGACGCCGCCCTACTGCTCGCCCGCACCCACGCGATGGCCTCCGAGCACGTCGCCGACTGGGACATCGAGCCCGACGTCGCGCAGGTACAGCACGCCAGGCAGATCACCACCGACCGGCTGGCGGCCTGGGGGCTGGAGGAGGCGGCGTTCGTCACCGAGCTGGTCGTCAGCGAGCTGGTCACCAACGCCATCAAGTACGGCGAGCCGCCGATCCGGCTGCGACTGATTCGCAACACCTCGCTGATCTGCGAGGTCTCGGACGCCAGCGACACCACCCCGCACCTGCGCCGGGCGCGTTCCTTCGACGAGGGCGGCCGGGGCCTGATGCTGGTCGCCCAGCTCACCCAGGGCTGGGGCACCCGGCACACCACCAACGGCAAGACGATCTGGTGCGCGCAGACGCTGACCTCACCGTGATCTCGCCTCACCATACATAGGATGTATGAGCAGCCATATCCCTGGTGATCTCGGGAAATACGGCACTGGCTCCCCAATACATAGGATGTCCTGTTACGCTCCGGCCCCGGAGAGCAGTAGGTGGCCACCAGGGAGCGAGCGCATGAGACCGACCAGGACCGACGCCCATCACCACCTCTGGGACCTGACGCGACGTCCGCAGGGCTGGCTCGACGGGCCCGACATGGCAGCCGTCCGACGGGACTTCACGACGGACGACCTCGCGGCGGACGCCGAGGCCGCCGGCGTGGACCGGACCGTCCTGGTGCAGGTCCTGCCCGACATCGAGGAGACCGCGGAGTTCCTGGCGCTGGCGGCCACCCACGACCCGATCGCGGGTGTGGTCGGCTGGGCGGACCTGACCTCCGGTCAGCTGCCGGAGACGCTGGCCGGGCTGCGCGGCGGCGCGGGCGGCGAGTTCCTCGTCGGCCTTCGCCACCTGGTGCAGGCCGAGGCGGACCCCGACTGGCTGGACCGCCCCGACGTGCGGCGCGGCCTGCGGGTGGTGGCCGACGCCGGGCTCGCGTACGACCTGCTCACCCTGCCGTCCCAACTCCCCGCCGCCATCCGCACCGTACGCGCCCTGCCCGAGCTCCGCTTCGTCCTGGACCACCTGTCCAAGCCGCCGATCGCCGCCGGGACGCTGGAGCCCTGGGCCACCCGGGTCCGCGAACTCGCTGCCGAACCCAACGTCTTCTGCAAGCTCTCGGGCATGGTCACCGAGGCCGGCCCCGGCTGGACCGCCGCCGATCTGCGCCCGTACGCCGACGTGGTGCTGGACGCCTTCGGCCCGGAGCGGGTGATGTTCGGCTCCGACTGGCCGGTCTGCCTGCTGCGCGCCTCCTACGCCGAAGTCACCGCCGCCGCAGAGGACTTGACCGCCGAACTGACGGCGGACGAGCGCGCCCAGGTCTTCGACGGCACCGCCGCCCGAGCCTACGGGCTCACCCCCAGGAAGGACGTGCAGTGAAGGTTCGCCTGGCCTACAGTGAGTGCGGCCTCGACCTCGAGGTGGACCCGTCCAGGACCACAGTCGTCGAGCCGGTCCACCACCGGGCCGCCCCCGACCAGGTGGAAACCCTGCGGACCGCCCTGCGCGATCCGGTCGCCGGACCGCCGCTGCGGCAGCGGGTACGGCCGGGGCAGACGGTGGCGATCTCGGCCTGCGACGGGACCCGGCCACAGCCGCGCCACCTGATGATTCCCGCCGTGCTCGCCGAACTCGAGGGCATCGTCCGGCTGGAGGACGTGGTGATCCTGGTCGCCACCGGCACGCACCGCGGCAACACCGACGCCGAGCTGCGGCAGATGTTCGGCGCCGAGATCGTGGACACCGTACGGATCGTCAACCACGATGCCCGCGACGCCTCGCAGCTCACCTGGATGGGCACCTACGGCAAGGACGTGCCGATCTGGCTGAACCGCGCCTGGGCCGAGGCGGACGTGCGGATCACCACCGGGTTCGTCGAGCCACACTTCTTCGCCGGCTTCTCCGGGGGCCCCAAGCTGGTCGCGCCCGGGCTGGCCGCGCTGGAGACCGTACTCGTGCTGCACGACGCGGCCCGGATCGGCGACCCGCGCGCGACCTGGGGGGTCATTCACGGCAACCCGGTGCACGACGACGTCCGGCTCATCGCCGAGGCCACCGGCGTGACCTTCGCCCTCGATGTGGTGCTCAATCGGGACAAGTCGCCACCGCCTGTGCCAGTGTGGTCAGTTGGGCCGCCGGTCCTACCACCGCCGGGTCGAGTTCGATGCGCACCGAGTCGCCCAGGTCGCGCACCCGCACCTGCTCGGACCGCAGCCCGGCACGGTCGAGCGACTCCCGTACCGCCAGCGTGGCCAGGGTCTCGTTGCCGGTGGCCCGGATGACCGCCCGGTGGAAGGCGGCGTCGTGACGGTTCAACAGTTCCACGTCGTCCCGAGCATCGCGCATGGCCGACAGGTGACGCTCCACCTCGACGAGGTCCTCGTGGGTGACGCGGGTCGCGGCCAGACCGGTGGCGACCGGCTCGAAGAGCCTGCGGACCTCCGTCAGCTCCAGGACCGTGTCCCCTTGCAGCAGTTCGACCGCGCCGCCGAGGCCCTCCAGCAGCAGGCCGGGCGCCAGGCTGGTCACGTAGGTGCCGTCGCCTCGCCGGATCTCCAGGACCCGTGCGACGACGAGCGTCTTGACCGCCTCACGCATCAGGTTCCGCGACAGACCGAGCTCGGCCGCGAGCTGCTGTTCGGGAGGGAGTTTGGCCCCGGGCCGCAGCTCACCGTCCCGGATCAGCTGACGGATGCGGGCGATGGCTCTGTCGGTCAGTGACACGGCGTCAACCTGACAGGTGATCCGATGTCTGGAAAGAGAAGCCATCATTCGCCGGGATGCCCCCGCTGTCCTACTTGGGCCAACTCACCACTCTGACCTGCCAGTTCACAATCCGCTCCATCAGACCTCTGGACGCCCACACCCGGGCCTCCTATAAATTCATCCCATGCATGATGGCTGTCGGACGCCCGCCGCGGGACCGATCCCCATCCGCCCCGTACACACGCGAGGAACCACCTTGCCGCACCCGAACTCACCGGACCCACGGCGCTTCCCCCGCCGCACCGTGCACCTCGACTTCCACACCGGTCCTGACATCCCCGGCGTCGGGCAGGACTTCGACCCGACGGCCTTCGCCCGGTCCTTCCAGGACGCCCACGTCGACAGCGTCACCGTCTTCGCCAAGTGCCACCACGGCCACCTCTACCACGCGACCGACCGGCCGGAACGACACCCCGGCCTCGCCCCCGATCTCGACCTGCCGGCCGAACAGATCGACGCGCTGCACGCCGTGGGCATCCGCGCGCCCATCTACCTGTCGCTCCAGGTCGACGAGTACGCCGCACGCGAGCACCCCGAGTGGATCGCGCACGGCGAGGAGCTGAAGATCGCCCGCTGGACCACCTCGGCGTTCGAGGCCGGCTGGAACGTCCTGGACATGTCCAGCCCCTACGCGGACTACTTCGCCGACCAGTTGGACGAGGTCCTGCGACGCTTCGCCCCCGTCGACGGGATCTTCGTCGACATGTGCTGGGACCAGCAGAGTGTGAGCCGCTGGGCGATCGACGGCATGCGCCGCGACGGCCTCGACCCCGCCGACGCGGACCATCGGGCGCGCTACGCCCGCACGGTGGCCCGACGCTACATGGCCCGGTACTCCGCGATGGTGGAGAAGGCCCTGCCCTCGGATGCCGCCATGGGCATCTGGTTCAACAGCCGGCCCAAGACGGGGCTGCTGGAGGAACGGCAGTTCGTGCGGCACGCCGAGATCGAGGGGCTGCCCACCGGCGGCTGGGGCTACACCTTCCTGCCCTACGTGTCCCGCTTCGTCCGTCCGCTGGGGCTTCCCGCCCTCAGCCACACGGGGCGCTTCCACGAGAGTTGGGGGGACAACGCCGCCCTCAAGCCCAGGGCCGCACTGCTCTACGAGTGCAGTCAGATGCTCAGCCAGGGGCTCACCAGCGGCGTGGGTGACGTGCTGCCCCCCCGGGGCGCGCCCGCTCCGGCGGTGTACGAGCTCATCGGCTCGGTCTACGGGCACATCGAGAGGTGCGAACCGTTCCTCGACGGGGGACGGGTCCTGAGCGAGGTCGCCTTGGTCGCCGACCCCGCTTCCGGCGACAACCCCGGCGCGAGCAACATCGGTGCGGTACGGGCCCTGCAACAGCTGCGCGTGCAGTTCGACGTGGTCGGCCCGACGACGGAACTGACGGAGTATCGGGCCGTCGTCGTGCCGGAGGCGACCAAGGTCGACGACGCGCTCGCGGAGCGCCTGCGAGAGTACCGCCAGGCCGCCGGGGCCGTGCTGCTGATCGGGCCCGCCCTGCTCAGGAACGGTACCGAGCCGACCCTCGCCGACCCTCGCCGACCTGCTGGAGGCGTTCCACCAGCACGGGATCGAGACGTACCGTCACCTGCTCGGCGCTGCCCTGGACCGGCTCGTGACCAGCGTGGTCCGCACGCCCACGGGCACCGTCGTGCACCTGATCAGCTTCGTCCCGGCGCGCGAGACCCCGGAACTCGACCTGGTGCACGACCCGTTCCCCCTGGTCGACGTACCTCGCCACCGCCCCCCACGCCGTACGGCTGCAACCTGCCGGTCAGGAGCTCTCCTGGCACCACGACGGCGAGTACGTCCACGTGCGCGTGACCACCCTGGACGGGCACGCCATGGTCGTGGTCGACCACGACTGAACCTCGTTCGGCCGGGCGGGCCGAACTGCCCCCACCCCTACCCCCACCCGCACACACAGCAGGAGCCGCACATGTCCTCCTCCCCCCTGAGCCGTCGTCAGCTGCTCAAGGCCGCCACCCTTGCCGGCGGAGCGGTGGCCTTCGGCCTGCCGCAGACCCTCTGGGCCTCCCCTGCCGAGGCGTACAACGTGTCCTCCAAGATGGCCTGGTGGTACGAGGCCCGCTTCGGCATGTTCATCCACCTCGGGTCGTACAGCTACCGCGGCCACGGCGAGTGGGCGTTCTCCACCGAGAACTGGCACAAGGCCGACTACCAGGCCCAGGTCACGGCACCGTTCAACCCGTCCTCCTTCAACGCCGACACCATCGCCGACCTCGCGCTGAACGCGGGCATGAAGTACCTGGTGATCACCGCGAAGCACCACGAGGGCTTCGCCATGTACGACTCGAAGGTGGCGAGCTTCACCGACACCACCGGCGGCAAGCCCTACACCCTGCCCCGCTACACCGCCTACCAGTCGGACCTGCTGGCCGCCCTCAAGAAAGCCTGCGACGCCCGCGGCATCAAGTTCGGCCTCTACTACTCGATCATGGACTGGAGCCACTCCTCACAGACCGTCAACCAGAACACGAACTTCACCGACATGGCGTCGATGAGTGCGCGCTCCGCCTACATCACCGACATGAAGGCCCAACTGCGGGAGCTCCTCACCAGGTACGACCCCGCCGTCCTGTGGTTCGACGGCGACTGGTGCGGCAACCCCTCCACCCCGACCCTCACCGACTGGTGGACCCAGTCCGACGGGATCGACCTCTACAACTGGCTGACCGCCCTCAAGCCCACCCTGGTCGTCAACGAGCGGGTCAAGCGGGACGTGGGGCTGGGCGACTTCGCCTGCCCGGAGCAGACCGTGCCGGCCGAGCCGCTGGGCCGCCCGTGGGAGACCTGCGCCACGATGAACGGCCAGTGGGGATACACCGACTGGGCGGAGAACTCCTACCGGTCCGTCCGGTCCGTGGTCCAGGAGCTGGTCACGGTGGTCTCCCGGGACGGCAACTACCTGCTCAACATCGGCCCCAAGGGGGACGGTACGCCCACACCCGGGTCCGTCGCCGTCCTCCAGTCCGTCGGGAGCTGGATGGCCACCCACCGCGACAGCATCCACGGCACCAGTGGGAGCCCCTTCACCGCCGAGCCGTCCTGGGGGAAGTTCACGAAGAAGCCGGGCAAGCTCTTCGCCCACGTCTTCACCTGGCCGTCCAACGGCACCCTGCAGATCCCGCTGATCCAGAACACGATCAGCCGCGTCTACCTGATGAACAACCCGACGGCCTCGCTCCCGTACACCGTCAGCGGCGGCTCCATCAACGTCTCGGTGCCGTCCGGCGTCCCCGACGCCAACGACTCGGTCGTGGTCGTCGAGGTCACCGGTATGCCGGCCGTCGTCGCCGACGGCGTCTACGAGCTGGTCTGCGTCCGCAGTGGCAAGGCCCTGGACAACGCCAACACCTCCGCCGCCGGCAGCCCGGTGATCCAGTGGACCGTCAACGGCGGTTCACCCCAGCAGTGGCGGGTGACCGGCCTCGAAGCGGGCCGCTACAAGCTGGTGAGCCTCCGCAGCGGACTCGCCCTCGACAACGGCGGCAGCACCGCGGCCAACACCCCCGTGGTCCAGCAGACCGACAACGGCAGTGCCCAGCAGCAGTGGAGCTTCACCGCACTCGGCAACGGCAACCACCAGCTCACCAACCGCCTCAGCGGAATGGTCCTGGACAACGCGAACACCGGCGTCGACGGCAGCTCCGTGATCCAGTGGAGCGCCAACGGCGGTTCACCCCAGCAGTGGAACCTGGTCAAGGTCGGCTGAACCGTGGCGTGGTGTGCCGGTGGCAACGGTCACCGGGCGCTCTCCGTCCTGGCTGTCGCGAGGACGCGCATCGTGGCGAACTCGACGACTTGCGCCGCTATTTCCTCCAGCTGTTCCTGGACATGGGCGTCCTTGCAGGCTCCGGCGGGTGAGAAGCGTGCCGACGACGTGTTGATCGCGGCGCCCAACGGTGTGGGCCAGCCGCGCAGCGCATGGGTCACGTCGCGCAGCGCGGCGAGTGTGGAGACGGCGCCCTGCCAGCCGTGGGCGACCGCCACACATCCGACAGCCCGTTCGCTGAAGTAGGGACGTCTGTCCTCGTGCAGTTCCTCGACGTGGTCGAGGGCGTTCTTCACCAGGCCGGAGATCCCGCCGTGGTAGGCGGGGCTGGCCAGCACGAGACCGTCCGCGCCGGCTATGGCGGACAGCAGCCGTCGGGCCTGCGGTGCGGTGGCGCCGTGCCGGGGGTCGTACATCGGCATGGCCAGTTCGGGGCCGCCGATCAGTTGCACTGATGCGCCGCGTCGTTGCGCCGCGTCCAGTACCACCCGCAGGGCCTGCTCCGCGGTTGATCCGGGCCGGCTCGAACCGCCGACACCGACCACGTTCACGATCCGGTGCACTGGGGTTGCGCCTCCTTCGCTTTCGGGTACCTGAGGGTGTCTGCGGTCTGTCAACCTTTCGCCGAACATTCATAAGTAAAAGGTGATTCCACCCGTGCACGGTGAACACGAAGTGGAATCACCTTTTACTTATTCATTTCAGAAGATCAGACGGCCGATGTCACGCCGTCCTGCCTCTGGGGCTCCTCGACAGCCGGAACCACCGGGTTTCGCCTGAAGTTCAGCACAACCAGCACGATCAGCACGATGCCGGCCACGGTGGCCCACATCGCGGATCGCACACCGTCGGCGGTGGCGACGCGCAGCGCCTCACCGGTCAGACCTTCGTGACCGGAGTTGGCGATCGCCACCAGAACGGCGAGGCCGACCGCGGCACCGACCTGCTGGCCGGTCGCCGCGACACCCGAGGCGATGCCCTGGTCCTCTGCCGCGACCCCGGTGGTCGCCGCCGCGTACATCGCGGTGAACACGGTGCCCTGACCGAGGCTGAGGATGAGCACACCCGGCACCAGTTGCAGGTACGAACCGTTCGGCGAGACGGAGAAGGCGAAGGCCACGGTACCGACGAGACCCATGAGGAGCGCGCCGGTCAGCGTGGCACGCACCCCGAAGCGGGTGGCCAGCTTCCCGCCGGACAGGTTGCCGATGAGCACCCCCACGCACGGCAGGAGGAAGGCGAGACCGCTCTTCGTCGCGGAGTAGCCGTGCACGCTCTGGAAGTAGACGGTGAAGAAGTAGGGCAGCGCACCGAACGTCCCCATGAAGATGAAGGTGACGACGGTACCCGTGCTCAGATTGCGGTTACGGAACAGTCGAAGCGGCAGCAGCGGGTCGCGGCCCCGGCCCTCGATGGTGATGAACACGGCGAGCGCGGCCACCGCGACGGCCGCGGTGATCAGGATCGTCGGCGAAGTCCAGCCCGACACCGGCGCCTGGACGAGGGTGAACACCAGCAGCGTCGAACCGACGGTCGCGGTCAGCGCACCGGGCAGGTCGAACTTGCGCCCGGAGGCGGCCTGGTCGGTGTCCTTCGGGATGATGAAGAACGCGAGCAGCATGGCACCGCCGGCGAGCGGGACGTTGGCGAAGAAGATCGATGCCCAGCCGAACGCGCCCGTCAGCACGCCACCGAGCAGCGAACCGAGGATCATGCCGCTACCACCGGCACCGCCCCAGATCGCCAGTGCACGGTTGCGCTCGGGGCCTTCGGCGAAGGTCGTGGTGACCAGTGAGAGCGTTGCGGGGGCGAGGAAAGCGCCACCGATACCCTGCACCGCACGCGCGATGATCAAGGTCGTCGGGTCGCCCGCGAGCCCTCCGGCGAGCGAGGAAGCCGCGTACAGGAACAGGCCGAAGGTGAACATCCGACGGCGTCCGAACAGGTCTGCCGCACGGCCGCCGAGCAGCAGGAAGCCGCCGAAGGCGACGGCATAGCCGCTGACGACCCACTGGAGGGTCTGTGCGGAGAAGCCGAGGCCGGTACGGATCTCGGGCAGTGCCACGAAAACGATGCTGTAGTCAACAGCGTAGATGCACTGGGCAAAAGCCAGCAGTGCCAGGATCAAGCCGAGGCGTCGGCGGGGTGGCGCTTCCGCGCCGGCGACTGCAGGAGACATTATCTGTTCCTGTCCCTTCTGGGTTTTCGGGTGCTGATCAGTAATGCAGGGCGTAAGGCGGGCTGGTGCCGTGTCTCATGGGTACGCCTTCGGTAGTGGAGGGGAATTCATTGGCTTGAGGTAATCGCGGAACCACTGCACGACAGCGGCGTCGAGTTCGTCCCGTTCATCTCGGTCGTCCGGGAGATGACCGCGGGAAAGGCGGATGAACCGCACGGTCCTGCCCAGTTCGGTCAGCGTCCCGTACAGCTGCTCGGTGCCGCTGATGACGACGGTGGCGTCACCTTCCGCATGTGCCAGCAGCAGCGGTGCCCGGATGTCCGCCGCATGGGTCAGCGGACTCGCTGCCCTCAGCCTCGCCAGGTCCTCCGGGTTGTCGACGTCCCCGATCCACTCCACGACCCGTCGGCTCCACGTCGGGGGCAGGGCCCGGACGTCCGTTTCGAGGTCCACCGGCCCGCAGATCACGACACCGGCCCGCCAGTAGTGCGGCAACCTCGTCAGGCAACTGAGCGCCGCGAACCCGCCGTAGGACATCCCGTGGACACCGAGCCGATCGCCGTCCACCCAGTCCAGGCTTCGTAGAAACCGTGCGGCGGCTTCGAAGTCGGCCAGGTCACCGCCTCCCCAGTCGCGGTAGATCAGCCGCTGATAGGCCAGCCCCCGTCCGGTCGACCCGCGCACGTTCGGTGCCAGCACGGCGACTCCGGCTCGCACCAACCGCTGGATCAACGGGTCGTGGACCGGCAGCGCGGCCCACTCCGGACCGCCGTGAATGGTCAGCACCGCGGGGACGGACCCGGCCGTCGAGCGGGGGCGGTACAGCAGCCCGGATATCTCCAGCCCGTCCGCTCCGGTGAACCAGACCGTCTCCGGCACGACGAGGTCGTCCGGCAGCTCGGCGCTGAAGTCGGTGAGCCGGTCTGACTCGCCGGAGGCCAGGTCCACCAAGGAGAACTCGGTCGCCCGGTCGCCGGCGCCGACCTGTACGAGCAGACGGTCGCCGGCGAACCGCGGCACGAAGCCGTCGTAGCCGAACGGTTGGGAGGCGAATCCGGGCAGTTCGACCGTGCTCTCCCGCGTACACAGCAGCGTGCGCTGGTCCTGGGGCACGGCCCAGACGATCTGCGGACCCACGACCACGTTCTCCACATCGGCATCCGGCGTGGCGATCCACTTCAACGGCCGGCCGGGGACGAGCAGAGCGACCCCGAGGAAGTCACGGCCCTCGGTGGTGCACAGGTAGATCCCGTCCTCGGTCCACCCGCCCGGCTGGTACTTGGCCGGGCCCTCGTGCGGGGTGAGGTGCAGACTCCGGCCGGTCGCGAGATCACAGGCGAACAGGTCCTGGTCGGTGTTCTGATGGAATTTCAGAACGAGCAGGTACCTGGAGTCCGGCGAGAAACAGATCGGCACATACCGGTCGTCGCCTTCCATGACCATCCTGGTCACGCCGGTCTTCAGGTCCCGCACGTAGACGTCGAGGCAGGTGACGTCGCGCGCGCTGGTCGCGTACGCGAGCAGGCGGCCGTCCGGGCTGTACGGCTGGCTCCCGCTCGAGTACGGCACGCCTATCTCGCGCCTGACACCGGGTTCCGCCGCTATCCACTCCAACTCGCCGGTGACCGGGTCGAGTTCGGCCAGCCGGTAGTCCTGGCCGCCGGTCACGTCCGCCACCACAAGGAGGCGGGTCTCGTCGGGCCGCCACGCCAGCCGGGTGACCGCACCGTCGATCGGGAACATTCGCCGCTCCCCCGCCCAGGTCTGGAACCATGGCTGCGGTCGGCCGGACTCGTCGCTGACGTACGCGAAGCCCTCCTTCGCGGGCCAAGCCCCCCAGACGGTCATGATCGCGCCGCCAGTGCGAGCTGGATCGCTGCCGCGGCGACGATCCCACCGCGGAACCGGTCGAGGTCGAGATTCTCGTCGGGTGCGTGGTTGGCCTCGTCGACGTTGGCCAACGGCACGCCGTAACAGGGACAGGAGAGCACATCGCTGAGCACGGCGATCGGCAGACTTCCACCGAGCGAGGGAACCAGCAGCGGCCGTTGCCCGAACGCGGCCTCGACCGCCTGCAGAATCGTCGCCGTGTAAGGGGTCTCGGGTAACGTGCTGGACGGTGCCACTGCCGCGCCGGGCACGAACTCGACGTCGGGAGCGTGCTTCGCGACGTGCCGCCGGATGGCGTCGGCGACCCCGTCAGGTGTCTGGCCGCCGACCAACCGGGCCTCGCATCTGGCAATGGCGACGTCCGGGATCACCGCGCGGTGGTCGCCGGCATCCTCGCAGTTCAACGAGTTCACGGTCAGTACGGGCAGGGCCAGGCGTTCCTGGAAACCCAGCCCGGCCGGTGGCTCCAGGCCGGCCGCCCCGATGGCTTCGAGCGTTCCGGCCAGGTCCACCGGAAGATCCGCCAGCGCGGCGCGCTGACCATCGGTCAACGGCGCGACATCGTCGGCGAAGCCGGGCACGGTCACGGTGCCGTCCGCCGACCGCATGGTGGCCAGCAGCTGCACCAACGCCCACGCCGGATTCGGCGCGACCCCGCCCCAATTCCCCGAGTGCAACGGCCGGTTCGCGCCTCGCGCCCGCAGTTCGAACATCAGGATTCCGCGCACACCGAGGACCACACACGCCCGGCCCGAGTCGTGCACGGGCCCGTCGCTCCAGATCACCAGATCGGGCTGACCGACCTGACGTACGGCCGCCGCCAGGTTGGGGCTGCCGATCTCCTCCTCACCGTCGAGCAACACCGTGACACGGCAGGGAAAGCCACCGGTCAGGTCCCGCAGGGCACGCAGCCCCAGCAGTTGCGCGAGATGTTGCCCCTTGTTGTCGCCCGTGCCACGCCCGTACATCCGGCCGTCACGGATCGACGGCACGAACGGCGGTGTCGTCCACAGGTCCAGCGGCCCGGCCGGCTGCACGTCGTAGTGACCGTAGATCAGCACGTGCGGCCCGGGCCCGTCCGCCGTCCCCACCAGCGCGGGCCAGCCACCGGTCTCGACCTCACGTGCCTGTAAGCCCGACGCACGTAACAGCCGAAGACCGTGGGCCGCGGCCTCGACCATGCCCTCGCCGGTCCGGCTCACGCTCGGCCGGGAGACCCAGTCCGCCAGCTCACTGTCCAGGTCATGGGCGTCCACCCAGCCCCGGAGCTGCTCGATCACAGGCCCTCCAACCGATTGCACAATATGAAATCGATGGTATTCAAGCAAACCGATGCGGGCTTGGCAAGGTACAGTCCTGGATGTGGAAGCGACGATCGAAGATCTCAAAGCACTCGGGCACCCGGTCCGCTGGCGCATCCTGCGGCTGTGCCTGGACCGCGCATTCACCAACAAGGAGCTGTCGGTCGAACTCGAGCTCGCTCCCGCGACCACCCTGCGTCACGTCCGCGCCCTGGTGAAGACGGACTTCCTGGTCGCCGAACCGGTCTGCACCGGTGAGCACGGCGCACTGCAACGGCCCTATCGCGCGACCGCACGCACCCGGGGCCTGATCATCCCGCCCGACGACTCCGGTCTGGCCCAGCAGGTCGACCTGGCCGTTCTGGGCGCCCACCGAACCGAACTGATCGCTGCGGGCAAGGACTCCGGTCGTGGTGCAAAGCGCGGCGTACTGCGGTTGCGGCCCGAGTCCGTGGAGTCGCTCCGCCGCCGGATACAGGACCTGATCGCCGAGTACACCGACGAACCCGACGGCGAGCCGCTGAGCTACCTGTGGTCACTCGCCGCGCGGCCCCAGCTCGACCCCGACCCCCGGGAGAATGGTGCGGGCCCGATTGACCAATAGGTGCGACCGATGCTTGACTCACTGACCATTCGAGTGACGCGCCTGAGGTCACCACGGTGGCCGGCAGGACTATGGCATACGTTGCTTGTCCGAACTTGCACGTCAATGACCGGGCTGGGCCAAGTTGCCGGCACTGATCATTCGGCACGGCACAGGCTTGGCGGGGTAGCGCGACACACCCGCAGCACCGAATCCGGGAAAAGGGGTATCGAATGAAGATTGTCATCGCCGGCGGCCACGGCAAGATCGCCCTGCGGCTGACTCGACTCCTCGCCGAACGTGGCGACTCCGTCGTGGGCATCGTGCGCAACCCCCGCCACGTCGACGACATCAGAGGGGCGGGCGGGGAGGCCGTCGTGCTCGACCTCGAGCATGCGACGGTGGACGAGGTGGCCGCCGCCCTGGTCGGCGCGGACGCTGTCGTCTTCTCGGCCGGCTCGGGCAACAGCGCCACCGCCGCACGCCGGGACAAGATGGACCGGGCCGCTGTCGTGCTCGTCATGGACGCGGCCGAACAGGCCGGTGTACGACGGTTCCTGCACGTCAGCTCCATCAACGTGGGCTGTGCCACCGAGCGCGGCATCGGTGACGGGTACGCCGTCTACCTGCGGGCCAAGCACGCCGCCGAACAGCACATCTTCGCCCGGAACACGCTCGACTGGACGGTACTGCGGCCCGGCGTGCTCACCGACGGAGACGGCAACGGCACCGTCGAACTCACCGCCGGGAACAGGGTCGGGCCGAAGCACGCCAGGTACGACCAGGTCGCCAGGCAAGACGTCGCCGCCGTGCTCGTGGCGCTCGTCGACCGGCCCGACACCGTCGGCCGCATCTACGTGGTGGTCGGCGGCGGGACCCCCGTCGAAAAGGCGCTCGACGTCTAGGACGTGTTCCGTGGATCACGGTCACACAATCCGGGATCGGTGGGGATTCCCGGCGGCACCGCAAGGACTCCGCGAATACTGGTTCCAGTTCGGGCGTCCCGAGTCGGATGCAGATCACGAATACTGACGTTCACTTCTTTTCGCCTGAACAATCGGGCGGGCGAGACGTCATTCACTCACGCACGGTCCGATCCGGACCGTGGGCTCAGCACGAAGGGTCTCATTTAACGACACAGAGGGGGGTTAATTGTTGTGCAGTCAATTGCCAGGACAAGGCCGGCGGCTCGAACCGGCGTCGCGATCGTCAGCAACCGCGCTGTCGGCACGGCTCCGGCGAACGAGTCGGCCGAACACCGATTAGGTGCCGTCGCGGTGACCGACCTGCTGCTGGACGGCTGTCACCACGCCGCACCGGCCGCACGCCAGAAGGTGTTGCGCGACCGGCAGGTGCCCGACGGGCCGGGCCGGCCCTGGTTCGCCGAGATCGGCTACGCGCACTGCTTCGCGTTACTGCTGGCCGGTCAGGTGCGGCACGCGTGCCGGATGGCCGAGAACGGGTACCGGGACGAGGTGGCCGCCGGAAACATCGCGGTGGCCGGTGGCTGGTCGGCGCTGCGCGGCCAGGTCGCCAACGTGGCCACCGCCATCGCCGATGCGGAGACCGCTTCGCGCCTGTTCGACAGCGGCAACTCGTGCCTCGTACCGGCGCCGCGGCTGGCCGAGCTCGCCGTGTTCGGCAACCAGGCCGGAGCACAACAGACCCGGCAGTTCGCCGACCAGGCACCCGAAAGTCGCCTCTGCGTCCCGTGGTTGGCCCTGAGCCAGGCGTGGACCACGGCGGCCGGCGGGGACACCACTCTCGCCGCCAGACAGGCACTCTCCGCGGCCGACATCGCCATGGCCCTGGGTCAGTACGCCGTCGAAGCCACGGCAAGCTACGACGTGGCCCGCCTCGGAAATCCCAACGCCGTACGGCACCGCCTTGCCGCGCTCGCCGACCTGGTGCCGGGGCCGGTCGTGCCGGCCATGGCCGGCGCCACGGCCGCGCTGGCCCGCTCCGATCCCGCAGCCCTGGACCTCGCCACGGCGAACTTCACCGAACTCGGGATGGACCTGCTCGCCGCGGAGACCGCCACCGCCGCAGCCGCACTGGGACACCCGTCCACGCCTCCCGGCGCAGTCGCGGATCCGAACGCACCGACCCCGCTGTTACAGCTCACCGCCCCGCTGGTCGAGCTCACCAGCCGCGAGCGCGACGTCGCGCTGCTGGCCGCCAACGGATTCACCAGCCCCGCCATCGGGCACCGGCTGGGGCTGTCCGCCCGCACTGTCGACAACTACCTGGGCCGCACCTACCAGAAGCTCGGGGTGACCAGCCGCCGCAACCTGGCCCCGCTGGTCATCGGCGACCGTCCACAACCACCCGTCCATGCCGAAGGGAAACAGCGATGACCTCCATGAGCGACCTCGACAAAATCTCGGCCAACCGAGAAGGCTTCAACCTGCGAGCGCGGGCACATATGCAGTCCTCGTACTACGACGTGGAGAGGTTCAGGCAGGGGCACAACATGCTGCGCAAGCTGGAGCAGGAGGAGCTGGGCGACGTCCGCGGCCGGTCCCTGCTGGAGCTGCAGTGCCACATAGGCGTCAACTCGCTCTCGCTCGCCCGCATGGGCGCGCAGGTGACCGGCACCGACATCTCGGACGAGGCCATCGACATCGCTCGCGAGCTCGCCGAGGACCTCGACCTCGACGCGAGCTTCGTCCAGGCGAACCTCTACGACCTGCCGACGGTGCTCGACGGCCAGTTCGACATGGTGTTCACCGGATACGGCACCCTCTCGTTCCTGCCCGACATCAACGGCTGGGCCCAGGTGGCGGCGCAGTACGTCAAGCCGGGTGGCACGCTCACGGTGGTGGAGATCCACCCGATGCTCACGCTCATGGGCGACGTCGACGGGGAACTGCGGGTGGCCCGCTCGCTGTTCCAGTCGAAGCAGGTGCACCACGAGATGTCCAAGAGCTACGCCGACCGGATCGCCGACGAGGTGGAGGTGGAGACGCACAGCCTCTACGGCTGGCGGTGGAGCGTGGAAGAGGTGGTGAACGCGCTGATAGGCGCCGGCCTGACCATCGAGCGCGTCCGCGAGGTTCCGTACGACGCGCGGCAGCGGCTCCCGTTGATGGTGCCCGACGGCGACCACAACTGGCGGATTCCGGGTGACCCGATCCCGCTGTCGTTCGCCTGCGTCGCCAGGCGGTGAGGCATGGCAGACCAGATCGTGGCGACGGCGGAAATCCGCGACTACGTCCGCGCCGTGTCCCTGCGGGAGGACCCGATACTGGCTGAACTCCGGGTGCAGACCGCGGGGTTGCCGGGCGGCTCGGCCATGCAGGTGATGGCCGAGGAGGGCCAACTGCTGGCGCTCCTGGTCGGCCTGACCGGCGCCGGATCGGTGCTGGAGATCGGCACCTTCACCGGCTACAGCACGCTGTGCATGGCGCGTGCGCTGCGACCGGGCGGCACGCTCGTCACCCTTGACCTCGATGGACGGTGGCCGGCGATCGGCGCCGGCTACTGGCAGCGCGCCGGGGTCGCCGAACGCATCGACGTTCGCATCGGTGACGCGACGCAGACGCTCGCCGCCCTCGCGGACGAGCGGGGCGCCGAGAGCTTCGACCTCGTGTTCATCGACGCGGACAAACCCAACTACGGGACGTACTACGAGGCCGCGCTCAAGCTCGTACGGCCGGAAGGGCTGATCGTCATCGACAACACGCTCTTCTTCGGCCGAGTGGTCGACCCGGACCACCAGGACCCGGCCACCGCCGCGATCCGGGCGCTCAACGCGTCGCTGCGCGACGATCCGCGCGTGGATGTCTCGATGCTCACGATGGCCGACGGAATCACCCTCGCCCGGAAGAGATGACGTATCCGTACGGCGGGGAGATGCCCATTGCGTCTCCCCGCCGTACAACGCGTATCGGTGACGAGACGCAGAACGCTCGCCGCCCCGCAGGCGAGCGGGGCGGCGAGCGTTTCGGTATGTGTCAGGTCGTGGCCAGTCGGACCGCGGTGAGACGCAGCGTGCCGGGTGCCGGCCTCGGGACCGGTGTGATGTGCAGTCGTTGCGTCCTGCCGCCGTCCGACGGCGGCAGTTCGGCCAGACAGGCACAGCGCTGGTCGGTGAACCCGGCGAACCGGTACGCGACTTCCATGATCCGGTTCCGTGCGGTCGGCCGGAAGTCCGCGACCAGATGGACGCCGGCCGTCGCCGCCTCGTTGACCAACCAGTTCAGCACGGTGGCGCCGGCACCGAACGAGACGACCCGGCACGAGGTGGCCAGCAGCTTCAGGTGCCACACCGCCGGACCGGTCTCCACCAGCGCGACACCGACCGCGCCGTGCGACCCGAAGCGGTCGCTCATCGTCACCGCGAGGACCTCGTGGCGTGCGTCGTCCAGGAGCGCACGCAGGTCGGCGTCGGAGTAGTGGACACCGGTCGCGTTCATCTGGCTCGTACGCAGTGTCAGTTCCTCCACCCGGGACAGATCACCGGCAGTGGCCCGACCGATCTCCATCACGAGATCCAACGAGCGCAGGAACTCCTCCGACGGCCCGTCGAACGACTCCTGCTCGGCCTGGCGCCGTACGTTCGCCTGGTACATCTGGCGGCGACGGCGCGAGTCGACCGTCACCGTTGCCGGGGTGAACTCGGGCAGTGTCAGCAACTCGGAGACCGACTCGGCCGGGTAGCAGCGCACCTCCGGCAGGTGGAAGGCCACCTCCGCACGTTCGGCCGGCTGGTCGTCGACGAAGGCGATCGTGTGGTGAGCGAACTTCAGTTCGTCGGCGATCTCCCGTACCGACGACGACTTCGGGCCCCACCCGATCCTGGCCAGCACGAAGTACTGGGCGACGCCGAGCTCCTCGAGGCGCTGCCAGGCGGGGCCGTGGTCGTTCTTGCTGGCGACGGCCTGCAGGATGCCGCGGGAGTCGAGATCCACCATGGTCCGGTGGACCTGGTCGTCGATGACCACGTCGTCACCCTCGAGCAGGGTGCCTTTCCACAGCGTGTTGTCCAGGTCCCAGACGACACATTTGACGGTGACGGTCGGTTCGCCGGGTGGCAATGGTCCGCTCACTGCGCCTCCTCCTGCCGGACTGTGCTGTTCCCGGTCGCCAGGGCATGTCTGGCGAGTTCGAGCTGGCATATCTCACTGCTGCCTTCGATGATCTCCATCAACTTCGCGTCCCGGTAGGCCCGGGCGACCACGTGGCCGTCCGACGCGCCCGCCGAGGCCATGACCTGCATGGCCGACGCGGACCCACGCACCGCCTCGGTCGCGCTGACGTGCTTCGCGAGAACGGTGGCGATCACGAGGTCCGGCGAACCCGACTCCCAGCACTCGCCGGCGTGCCGGCACACCGCGGTGGCGACCCGCTCCGCGACGTAGAGCTCGGCGATCCTGCGGGAGACCAACTGGTGCTCCGCGATCGGTCTGCCGAACTGCCGCCGCGTTCTCGCGTGTTCGGTCACCGCGCCGAGACAGCTGCGCAGGATTCCGACGCAGCCCCACGCCACCGACATCCGCCCGTAGGCCAGGGCCGTCGTCACCAGGAACGGCAGCGCCAGTCCGGTGCCGCCGCCGAGGACGTTCGCGGCCGGCACGCGTACGCCGTCCAGCCGCACCTGCGCGTGCCCTGCCGCACGGCAGCCCATCGGGTGCGGGATCTTCTCGATCCGGACCCCCTCGGCGTCCGTCGGCACCACGACCGCCGCCGCGTTGTCGCCCACCTTGCCGATGACGACGACCAGGTCGGCGTAGGCCGCCGCGGTGATCCACGTCTTGCTGCCGTCCACGATCACCGTGTCGTCGACGAAACGCAGTTCGGTGGTCATCGCACCGAGGTCGCTGCCGGCCTCCGGCTCGCTGAAAGCAACGGCCGCGAGCCGGCCGCTGGTCAGCTGCGGCAGGAACGCGGCCCGCTGCTCACGGGTGCCGAGGCGTTGTACCGTCCACGCCGCCATGCCCTGCGAGGTCATCACACTGCGCACAGAGCTGCACAGGCTCCCGGCGTGGGCGGTGAGCCTCCCGCTCTCCTGGCTGCCCAGGCCGAGTCCGCCGTACTGTTTTCCCACTTCGGCACAGAGCACGCCGGCGGCACCGAGTTCACTCAGAACGGTTCGTGGGATCTCGCCGGCGATGTCCCACGCGCCGGCGTTGTCCCCGACGAAACGCCAGATGTCCTCGTGCCCTGGGGAGCGCCCGTCAGACATCGCTGTCTGCGGCAGACTCTGCCTGGAGTCGGCCGACGAGCGCGGCCATGCTCTTGACCGTGAGGAAGTTGGACAGCTGCAGGTCCGGGCCGGCAACCGTCACGGAGTAGCCCTGCTCCAGGAACACGACCAGCTGCATGGCGAGCATGGAGTTGGCGACCCCGGTGGTGAAGAGGTCCTGATCCGCCTCGGGGGTGGTCCGGGTCTGCTCGGCCACGAACCTGGTGATCTCGTCGACGACGGCGTCCACGTCGAAGGGCGCCGTTTCGGTCTGCTGTTCCGGGGTCATGACTGTGCCTCACTGTAGTTGTAGAAGCCACGGCCGCTCTTTCGGCCGAGCTCGCCTCGCCGGACCTTTTCGAGAAGAAGCTCACTGGGGCGGCACCGCTCGTCTCCGGTCCGGGCGTACAGCGCCTCCAGAGCGTCGACGAGGTTGTCGATGCCGATCAGGTCCGCAGTGCGCAGCGGGCCCGTCGGATGGCCGAGGCAGCCCTGCATCAGGGTGTCCACGTCCTCGACGGTGGCGGTGCCGGCACTGACCACCTGGGCGGCGTCGTTGATCATCGGGTGCAGGAGCCGGCTGGTCACGAACCCGGGCGCGTCACGAACCACCACCGCACGCCGACCGATCCGGGTCAGCAGCGAGAGCACCGACTCGACGGTCCGGTCCGCGGTCTGCGGACCGCGGATCACCTCGACCATCGAGATCAGGTACGCGGGATTCATGAAGTGCGTTCCGATGAGGTCACCCGGGCGTTCCACCCACGCTGCCATCTCGTCGATGGGTATGCCGGAGGTGTTGGAGATCAAGGGGGTTCCGGGCCGGACCAGTGCCGACACGGCGGCCAGCACTTCCGCTTTCTGCTCGGGCAGCTCGGTGACCGCCTCGATCACCACTGCCGCGTCGGCGACCTCGCTCAGCGAGAGTGTCGTGCGTAGCTTCGCCGGGGTGCACCCGGCCGGCAGCGCACCCGCCAACTGTGCGTGCCGCAGGCCGTTGGCCGACGCTGCGGCGGCGCGGTCCAGCACGCCCTCGTCAATGTCCACCAGCACGACGGGCAACCCGTGCCCGACGACGAGCGTCGAGATCCCGGTGCCCATGACGCCCGCGCCTACGATGGCAATCAGCGGCTCGTCCATGACGCCTCCTCCATACCCAGGGGTTCGTAACTGCCGGAGTCGGGCCCGATCCAGTACCGGCTCCGCTGGAACGGGTAGCCCGGCAGGGACACCCGCCGCGGTCGCGACGTGCCCCGGAACGCGTCCCAGTCGATGTCCACGGCGGACTGCCACAGCCTGCCGACGGCGTCGAGCAGGGCGGCGAGGTCGGATCGGCTCCCGTCCGCCGGCGGCAGCGACGGCAGTGCCACCAGGTGCTTCGCCGTCTCCTGTCGCGCGACGGTCTCGGTGAGCGTGCTGCCCGGCCCCACCTCCAGCAGGATCCGGCCGGGCTCGCCGGCCAGTTCCCGCAGACCGTCGGCGAACCGGGGCGACTCGCGGAGGTGGCGGGCCCAGTGGGCCGGCTCCGCGGCTTCCTCCGGGCCGATCCAGGTTCCGGTCACTGCGGAGATGTACGGCACCTGCGGCGGCTTGAGCTCGTAGCGCGCCACCCTGGCGGCGAACTCGGACGCGTGCGCGTCCTGTACGGCTCCCGCCCCGGCGCGGGAGCGGATCTCGGCGCCGGCGACCGTGACGTCGATGGCGTCCGCCAGGTCGATCACGCCGGCCAGGCAGGCTGCCACGTACTCACCGTCGCCCTCGCCGATCATCGCGGCGGGGCGTACCCCCCACGACTGCCACAGCTGTGCGAGGGCCCACTGCAGGCTGAAGGCCGCGGCCGCCGTGCCGCGCGGGTCGTCGTGCCCCACCTGCGGACCGTCCCAGCCGGACGGAGAGAGCAGCCCGCGCAGGTCGTACCCGAGCAGTGGCCGCGCCAGTTCGGCACAACGGTCCACCTCCTGGGCAAAGACCGGTTCGCTGCGGTGGATCCCCGAGGCGGCGTCGGGCCGGTACGAGGCGCTGCCGGGGAACATGAAGACCACCTGACGGGCGTTCAGGTCACCGGTGGTGTCCACGGTCCCGGGCCGTGCCAGCGCCCGGAGAGCGGTGATCGCCTCGGCCCGGTCGCGGCACACCAGATGCCGACGGAGCGGGAACCCGCGCCGGCCGACCTGCAGGGTGTGGGCGACGTCGGCGAGGTCGAGGTCGCCCTGCCGGTGCAGGCGGTCGGCGAGGTTGGCGGCCGCGTCCGCCAGGGCCTTTCCGGTACGCGCGGACAGCACGAGCAACTGCCGGTCACGTACCTGCGGAGTGGTGGCTCGCGGTGTCGGCGCCTCCTGGAGCACCACGTGCGCGTTGGTGCCACCGACCGCGAAAGCGCTGACACCGGCCCGTCGCGGCGTCGTGCCACGTGGCCAGGGACGGACGGTGGTGGGCACGTAGAAGGGTGTGCGGTCCAGCAGCAGCGCCGGATTGGGCGTGTCGAAGTTGATGCTCGGCGGGATCTCGCCGTGTTCGAGCGCCAGTACCGCCCTGGCGAAGCCCGCCGCCCCTGCGGCGGCATCCAGGTGACCGATGTTGGCCTTCGCCGAACCGATCGCGCAGAAGCCGCGCTCATCGGTGTTGAAGGCCTTGGTGAGTCCGGCCACCTCGATCGGGTCGCCGAGCGGGGTGCCGGTCCCGTGGGCCTCGATGTAGCCGATGCTCTCCGGCCGTACGCCGGCCACCGTCTGCGCGGTGGCGATCACCTCGGCCTGGGCCTGCATGCTCGGCGCGTTGAACCCGAACTTCGCCGAACCGTCGTTGTTGACCGCGCTGCCGAGGATCACCGCACGGATGTTGTCGTTGTCCGCGAGGGCGTCACTCAACCTGCGGAGCGCCACGACCGTGACACCGTAGCCGGGAACGGTTCCGCTGGAGGCGGCGTCGAACGGCCGGCAGTGGCCGTCCCGCGCGAAGATGCCGCCCGCGACCACCGGGTAGCCGCCGATCAGTGGGACGGGCAGCGCCACTCCCCCCGCCAGCGCCATGTCGCACTCGTGGCCCAGCAGCGCCTGGCAGGCGAGATGGATGGCGACGAGCGACGTGGAACATGCCGCCTGCACGGTGATCGCGGGACCACGGAGGTCGCACAGGTACGCCGCCCTGGTGGCGAGGAAGTCCTTGTCGTTGTACGGGCGTGCGGAGAAGGCCGCCATCGATCCCCGGAACTTCGCGTTCGCCAGGAGGTTCAGCGGCAGGTACTTGTTGGCGAAGCAGCCGGCGTAGACACCGACGGCGCCGTCGAACCGCGACGGGTCGTGGCCGGTGTCCTCCAGGGCGTGCCAGACGGCCTCGGCGAAGATCCGCTGCTGCGGGTCGCTGATCTCCGCCTGTTCCCGGGTGTACCCGAAGAACTCCCGGTCGAAGTGGTCGGCGTCCTCGATGACCGCGGCGGCGGGCACGTAGTCGGGGTGGGCCAGCATTTCCTTCGGCCACCCGGCGTCGGCCAACTGCTGGGTGCTGAACCTGGAGACCGACTCGACGCCGTCGCGCTGGTTGCGCCAGAACGCCTCGATGGTGGGAGCTCCCGGCAGCCGCCCGGCGATCCCGACGACCGCGATCGCCTCCGTCCCGTCTTCCGTCTCGGTACTCACCCAAGGCCCCCAATGGTCCGATGCCGTGTCGAAACGTTCGCTGGCACGCTCACACCCCTGTCCTGCCCGCACGCCGCGCGGCGGCCTGTCCGGCGACGCGGCGAGCGGCTCCCCGCGCGGCACCCGCGCCGACCGCCTCGTCGGGCCCTTCGGCCGGCTTGCGGTCGATGGCCTCGGCCAGTGCCCGGGCGGACGGATAGCGGAACATGTCCACCAACGAGAGCCCGCTGTCGCGGTGTTCGATCAGCCGGGCCCTGGCCACCACCACGAGCAGCGAGTTCCCGCCGAGGTCGAAGAAGCTGTCGTCCAGGCCCACCCGGTCCACGCCGAGTACCTCCCGCCACACGTCGGTGACCAACCGCTCGGTCGCGTTCGTCGGCGGCGCGTACGCCGTCGTGCCCTCGGGTCGCGCATCCGACCGGTCGGGCAGCGCCCTGCGGTCGACCTTTCCGTTCGGGGTCAACGGCACCGCGTCGATGGGGTGCAGGGCGCTGGGCAGCATGTAGCCGGGCAACCGCGTGGCGAGGAAGGCACGCAGCTCGGCACCGGTCGTCGGCCGGTCCGTGGCCGGAACGTAGTGGCCGACGATCCGTTGTTCCGCGCCGACGCCCCGGATGACGGCGACCGCCGACCGGACCCCCGCGTGTTCGGCGAGCGCCGTCTCGATCTCGCCGAGTTCGATCCGGTGGCCGTGCAGCTTCACCTGGTCGTCGAGTCGGCCGAGGAACTCGAGTGTGCCGTCGGGTGCCCAGCGGGCCAGGTCGCCCGTTCGGTAGACCCGTGCGCCCGGTCGGTCGGCGAACGGATCGGGCTGGAAGCGTTCGGCGGTCACCTCGGTACGGTCGAGGTAGCCGCGGACCACGCCGCCCCCGCCGAGCAACAGCTCTCCGGGTACGCCCGTCGGGCACAGCCGCGAATCGCGGTCGACCACATAGGCCCGTACGTTCGCCAACGGCCGCCCGATGGACACCGGGCCACCACCGGGCGCGATCCGGGACGTGGTCGCCCAGACCGCGGCCTCGGTCGGCCCGTACATGTTGT
This sequence comes from Kitasatospora sp. P5_F3, assembly GCF_054049135.1. Lineage (NCBI taxonomy): Bacteria > Bacillati > Actinomycetota > Actinomycetes > Kitasatosporales > Streptomycetaceae > Kitasatospora > Kitasatospora sp. P5_F3. The sequence continues at coordinate 85,148 of NZ_JBFUMY010000023.1, forward strand.
GCACCGTGCCTCCGACGGCGTCGGCGAGCTCGCGGGCCAGGTCGGCGGGAAACGCCTCGCCGCCCACCAACAACCGGCTGAGCCGCGGCAGTTCGGCGCGCGTGTCCTGGTCCGCCAGCAGTGCGCGGGCCAGGGACGGCGTGCACTGCAGGTGCGTCACCGCGTGCTCGCGCATCTGCTCGGCGATCGGCTCCTCGGCCTTCGCCAGCGCGGCGGCCCTGCGCTCGTCGCTGATCTCCCGGACGGTCGTCAGCTGGGTCAGGGCGTCGAGTGCCGCCGTCTCCTCGACGCCGAAGTCGATCAGGCAGGCGACCTCGTCGACGCCGGCGGCCTTCATCCGGTCCACCATGTCGGCGCAGACCTGCGGTGTGCCGAGCAGGCTGGCGGTGGCGAAGAACCGTTCGAACGCCTGGTCGACCAGCTCCCGCAGTTCGCCGGGCGGCAACGCCTTGAAGTCCTCCGCGCTCCCGGTGGTGGCGCCGAGCGACGCGATCAGGTCGAAGGAGGTCTCCAGGTACCGGCTCATCGGCTCCCGGACCAGCTCCCGCACCTCGTCGAGGTCCGAACCGACGAACGTGTGGACCATGACCGCCACGTGGCCGTCGCCGGGTCCGTGCCCGTGCTCGCGCCAGGTCCGGCGGTACAGCGCGATCTTCTCGGCCAGCTCCTCCAGGCTGTGCCCGAGGAGATGGGTGAGCACCCCGGTGCCGGCCTCGCCGGCCATCCGGAAGGTTTCCGGATGCTTGGCGCTGGTCAGCCACACCGGTAGCTCCGACCGGACGGGCCGAGGGAACACACCGACCTCGACCTCGGCGCCGACACCGTTGCGCCGCGTCACCTTCTCGCCGCGCCACAGCTGTCGGACCTCCGCGAGACCGTCCATCATCAGCTGCTTGCGCTTCTCGTACCGGTCCGGTGCGAGCGCGAAGTCGTTGGCGTGCCAACCGGACGCGAGGGAGATGCCGACCCGGCCGCCCGAGATGTTGTCCACCACGGACCACTCCTCGGCCACCCGCAACGGGTCGTGCAACGGCAGCACCACGCTGCCCGCGCGGACCTCGACCCGCTCGGTGATCGCGGCGACGGCCGCCGCCGTCACCGAGGGATTCGGGTACAGCCCGCCGAACTGGTGGAAGTGGCGCTCGGGGGTCCACACGGCGGTGAAGCCGTTGCGGTCGGCGAACTTCGCGCCTTCGAGCAGCAGCCGGTAGCGGTCGTCGGAGCCGGCCTCCGAGTCGCTGCCGAAGTAGAGCAGGCTGAAGTCGATGTCGCGGGCGCGGGCCTCGGCCACCGCCGCCGATTCCGCGGCGACCGAGGCCGACGGCAGCGGCGGTTCGGCGCGCAGCACGACCCGGTGACCGTGCATCAGCGCCCACAGCAGCTCGACCACGGAGATGTCGAAGGAGACGCTCGTCACCGCGAGCCAGGTGCTGGGCTCGTCGGCACCGAAGACGTCGTCCATCCCGGCGAAGAGGTTGATCACGTTCCGGTGGGTGACCATGACCCCCTTGGGCTGTCCGGTGGACCCGGAGGTGTAGATCACGTACGCCAGGTTGTCCGGGGTCACCGCCGAAGGCGAACCGTCGGAGGGGCCGTCCGGCGCCCCGGCGAGATCGGGCACCACGACCTGGGCGGCGCCGAGCCGGCTGGCGGCCGCGGCGGACCTGGAGTCCGCCACGACCAGCCGGACGTCCGCGTCGCCGACCATGAACGCCAGTCGGTCGCGCGGGTAGCCGGGGTCCAGCGGGAGATACGCCGCGCCCGCCTTGAGGATTCCCAGCAGGGTGACCATCAGCAGGGACGTGCGGCCGAGGTGGACGCCGACCGGCTCGTCCGGCGCCACCCCGAGCCGACGCAGTTGACCCGCGAACCGGTCGGCGAGCCGGTCGAGTTCGCGATAGCTCAAGGTGGCGTCGGCGGCGATCAAGGCGACCGCATCGGGTGTCTCGGCCACCCGCTGCGCGAACAGTTGGTGCACCACGGCGTCGGCGGTCCCGGCCCGGGCACCGGTCTGCCAGTCGGCCAAGGTGGCGAGTTCGTCGACCGGCAGCACCGCCAACTCGTCGACGGGCCGGTCCGGGGCGTGCGCGGCGGCGGTCACGACGTTGACGTACCGTTCGGCGATCCGCTCGGCGGTCGTGGCCTCGAACAGGTCCGTGTTGTACTCCAGCCGGCCTCGCACACCGGCCGGGGTCCGGGTGAGGCTCAGCGTGAGGTCGAACCGCGCCGCGCCGGTGTCGCCCAGCACCGGCTGTACCTGGCAGCCGTCGAGGCGGAGCCCGGCTCCCTCGTCCTCGTACCGGTAGCTGAACAGGACTTGGAACAACGGGTTCTGGGCCAGGTCACGGTCGGGGTGCAGCTCCTCGACCAGCTTCTCGAACGGCAGGTCCTGGTGGGCCAGCGCCCCCTTGACCTCCGTCCACAGCCGCTGGACCAGTTCACGGAACGTCGGGCCGGACCCGAGGTCGCAGCGGAGCACCAGGGTGTTGGTGAAGAACCCGATGAGACCGGCCAGTTCAGGCCGTTCCCGCCCGGAGACCGGGGTTCCGACCACGACTTCGTCCTCGCCGACGTGTGCCCGCAACAGCACCGCGAAGGCGGCGAGCAGGACGCTGTAGAGCGTGACGCCTTCCGCTCTGCCCAGTTCCTCGAGCCGCTGGACCGAGGCCGACGGGAGATCGAACGTGAGCGCGGCGCCACGGTAGCTCTGCACCGGCGGGCGGGCGTGGTCGGTGGGCAGCTGCTGGGCGGGCAGGCCGGCCAGCCTCTCCGTCCAGTAGGCCAGCAGCCGGTCGAGTTCGGGCCCGGCCAAGGTGCTCTGCTGCCAGTCGGCGAAGTCGGCGTACTGCATGGGCAGTTCGGGCTCCTGCCGGTCCTGTCCGGTCAGCGCGGCCAGGTATTCGGCTTCGAGCTCGCTGCCGAGCGTGCCCACCGACGCACCGTCACAGGCGAGGTGGTGCACGGTGAGCAGCAGCCGGTGCTGCTGCTCACCCAGGCGGAGCAGGCGGGCCCGGATGACCCGCCCGGCCACCAGGTCGAACGGGGTGCCGGCCTCCTCGTCCGCGAGCCGCGCCGCCTCGTCCGCCGTCCGGCCGGGTGCAGTCAGGTCGACGACCGGTATCGAGACCGGAGCGGGCGGCAGGACCACCTGGTGCGGCGTCCCACCGGTCGACCGGAAGGCGGTCCGCAGGATCTCGTGGCGCCGCACGACTTCGGTCAGCGCCTGTTCGAGCGCCGTGCGGTGCAACGGGCCGGTGATGTCGTAGCCGAGCGGGACGTTGTAGATCGAGCTGCCCGGCTGCAGCTGGTCGAGGAACCACAGTCGCTGTTGCGCGTACGACAGCGGAGCCGAACTGTCCTCTTCCCCGGCCTCCGGTTCGATGGCTCCACTCACTGCTGCACCTCGGTTTCGTCGGACAGCGGCCGCGCCGCCGTGCGGCGAGTACGCGGCCTGATCGGGCCGGGGCCTGTTGTCGGTGCCGCCGTCGCGAGGGTCACGGCGTCCGCCAGGCCCGCCACGGTGGGTCGCTGGAGGAACGTCGCGATCGGCACCTGGACGCCGAAGGCCTCGTTCACCTGGGCCACCAGCCGGGCTGCCAGCAGGGAGTGGCCACCGGCGCGGAAGAAGTCGTCCGCACGTCCCACCGGTTGGTCGTGGAGCAGTGCCGAGGCGAGCCGAGCGACGCGCTCCTCCGTCGGCGTTCGCGGCGCCTGGTCGGCCTCGGGTTCGGCCGGGGTGCTCGGCGTCAGGGCGGCCAGCGCGTCGTGGTCCACCTTGCCGTGTTCGGTGAGCGGCAGGGCGGCGAGCAGCACGACCCGGTCCGGCACCATGTAGACGGGCAGTCGATCCCGCAGGAACGCCAGCAGCTTCTCCTCGGGGGCGGCTTCACTCGGGCCGTCGACACAGACGTACGCCACCAGCGAGGCATCGGCTCCCGGCTCGGACGCGCGGGCGACGACCACGGCATCCCGAACGTCCGGGTGCTCCCTGAGCGTTGCCGCCACCTCTCCGGGTTCGATCCGGAACCCCCGGATCTTCACCTGCTCGTCCGCGCGGCCGAGGAATTCCAGCTGCCCGTCGGGACGCCAGCGGACCAGGTCACCGGTGCGGTAGAGGCGCGCGCCGGGTTGGCCGGCGAACGGATCGGCGAGGAAGCTCTCCGCAGTCAGCGTCGAGCGGTTCAGGTAGCCGCGGGCCACCGCCGTACCGCCGAGGTGCAGCTCGCCACGGACGCCGGTGGGCACGGGCTGCCCTTCGGCGTCCAGCACATGGGCCTGGATCCCGCTGATCGGCCGGCCGATGGCCGGGCGCAGTCCGGCCGGGTCCGGCGGGACCAGGCCCGCCGTCGCCACGACGGTGTTCTCGGTCGGTCCGTAGTGGTTGAACAACCGGAACGGCAGTCCGTCGGCGGGCGCCGTCGGCAGCGCGTCGCCGCCGGTGAGCAGGACGCGCAACGCGGTGTCGGCCGGCCACGGCTCAGTCAGTACGGCCGCGGCGATGGGGGTCGGCAGGAACGCCGCGGTGATCTTCTCGTCGCCGAGCCAGCGCACCAGTTCCGCCGGCGCGGCCCGCAGGTGCGGCGGGACGACGTTCAGCGTGGCGCCCGCCGCGAGGGTGGGCCAGATCTCCCAGGTCGACGCGTCGAACCCGGGGCTCGCGAACAGGGTGGTGCGGTCCGCCGGATCGAGCGCGTACTCGGCCAGGTGCCAGGCCACCAGGTTGCTGAGCCCCCGGTGGGCCAGTGCGACGCCCTTGGGCCGGCCGGTCGATCCCGACGTGTAGATGACGTACGCCAACCGCTCCGGGGTGACCTGGTTCGCGTGGACCGGCTCGTCCGTGGTGGCGGAGTCCAGGTCGAACACCTGGCGGCGGTCGGTGGATGTCGGCAGTTCCGGCCGCGTCCGGGGTGTGACGAGGACCTTCCGTACGTCGGCGTCCTGCAGGATGAAGGCGATGCGCTCGGCCGGGTAGCTCGGGTCAACGGGCAGGTAGCACCCGCCGGCCATGAGCACCGCGAGTTCGCCGACCACCAGCTCGGCGGAACGGTCGGCATACACCGCCACCGGTTCCTCGGCGGTGACACCGGACTCACGGAGCCGGTGGGCCAGTGCGCCGGCTCGCTGCCACAGCTCCGCGTAGCTGAGCTGCCCGTCCGGCCAACGCACCGCGACGGCGTCCGGTCGGGTCTGCACCTGACGCGCGATCAGCTCGGTCACCGACTCGGTGCCGGTCGCGGCGGGCCCGTGGGCCCAGCGGTCGAGCTGGTCCGCCTCCTCCTCCGGGAGCAGGCGTAGTGTCCCCACCGACGCCTGCGGCCGGTCCACCGCGTCGGCGAGCAGGGTCAGGTAGTGCGTGACCATCCGCTCCATGGTGGCTTCGTCGAACAGGTCGGCCGAGTGCTCCCAGATGATCGCCAGGTCGTCGTCCTCGGGCCGGGGCGCCCGGCCGAGGCGCTGCTCGGCCCGCGGGATCACGATCACGTTGAGGTCTGCCTTGGCCGAGGCGTTCGAGCGTTCGGTGACCCTGCCGGTGAGCCCGCCGAAGTCGATGTCGGGCACTCCGGAGTCGTGGAAGCTGAACATGACCTGGAACAGCGGGGTGCGGGACGGGTCACGGGCCGGGTCGATCGCGTCGATCACCGCGTCCACCGGGGTGTCCGACCAGGCCAGTGTCTCGGCGACGCTCAGCCGCACCTGCGCCAGCAGTTCGCTGAACGGCTGGTCGGCCGACACCTTCGTACGCATGACCAGGGTGTTGACGAGCATGCCGAGCAGCGGCTCCAGCTCGGGGATGTTGCGGTTCGCCGCGCCGGTCCCGATGAGCATGTCCTGCTGTCCGGTGTAGCGGTGGAGCAGCGCCGTGAAGCCGGCGTACATCGTGGTGAACAGCGACACCCGGTTCTCGCGGCTGAAGGCTCGCAGCTTGCGGGCCAACTCGGCCGGGACGAGGATGCGCGGTGCCCTGCCACGGAAGGTCATCACCGGCGGCCGCGGCCGGTCGGCGGGCAGTTCCAGGGTGTCCGGGGCGCCGGCCAGGCGGGCGGTCCAGTGGTCGACGTGGGCCTGCAGCACCTCGCCACGCATCCAGTCCCGCTGCCAGATCGCGAAGTCGGCGTACTGGACGGCCAGTTCGGGCAACGGCGAGGGCTGCCCGGCGGCGAAGGCCGGGTAGAGGGCACGGAACTCGGACAGGAACACCGCGAGCGACCAGCCGTCGTGGACGAAGTGGTGCTCCACGTGGAGGAAGGTGTTCTGCCCGTCCCCGTGCCGCAGCAGCACCCAGCGGGCCAGCGGCGGCGCGGTCAGGTCGAAGGGCTCGCGCAGTTCGGCGGCGACCACCTCGTCGGCCTGCTCGGCCGGGACGTCGAGCACCCGCAGTGACGCCTCGGCCTGCGCCAGCGGTCGCTGGTACCCCACTCCGTCGACCGAGACGAAGGTGGTCCGCAGGATCTCGTGCCTGCGGACGATCTCGTTCAGCGCCGCACGCATGGCGTCGACGTCCACGTCGCCCTGCAGGGACACCGTGGCCTGGAAGTTGTAGGCCAGGTTGCCGGGCGACAGCTGCTCGAAGAACCAGACCCGTTCCTGCGGCAGGGACAACGGAATCGGTCGGTCCCGGTCGGCCCGGCGCACCGGCGGCGCGATCGGTGCGATCGCCGGGGCGAGGGATTCGCCGCCGTTGTCCCGCGTCAGGGCGGCCCGCTGGTCGATGATCGCCGCGAGCGCGGCAACGGTGGGTGCGCCGAACAGTTCGGGCATGCTCACCGCGGTGTGCAACTGTGCCGCGATACGGGCCGCCAGCCCCGCGACGAGCAGCGAGTTCCCGCCCAGCGCGAAGAAGTCGTCGTGCACGCCGACCTCCGTGCCGCCGAGCAGCCCGGCGACGATCCCCGCCAGGGCGGTCTCGGTGGGGGTGCGGGGCTGTACGGCGACGTCGGCCAGGCCGGCCGCAGACCGGTCGGGAGCGGGCAGCGCGGCGCGGTCGACCTTGCCGTTGGGCGTCAGCGGCAACACGGGCAGCACGACGATCGCTGCCGGCACCATGTAGCCGGGCAGGCGAGCCGCGACGAACTCGGCCAGCTCGGCCGTCGGGACGTCGGTGACCACGTAGCCGACCAGGCGCGCGTCCGGGCGGCCCGAGTGTTCGACCGCAACGAAGGCGTCCCGGACCCCGGGGTGCTGCTTGAGCACCGTGGCCACCTCGCCGGGCTCGATCCGGAATCCGCGGATCTTGGCCTGGTCGTCGTAGCGGCCGATGTACTCGAAGACCCCGTCGGGGCGGCGGCGGACCTTGTCGCCGGTCCGGTACATCCGCTGCCCGGGGGCGCCGATGTCCGGGACGAACGCCGCCGCGGTGCCCGCCGGGTCGCCCAGGTATCCGCGTGCCACGCACTCGCCGGCCAGGTACAGCTCGCCGGCTTCGCCGTCGGGTACCGGGTCGAGCCCGTCGAGCACATAGCAGCGCACGCCGCCGACCGGCACCCCGATCGGTGGTGGTACCGGACCTCCCGGCAGCACCTCGCCGGCCGTCACCTTCACGGTGCCTTCGGTCGGCCCGTAGAGGTTGATCACGGTGAACGGCAACCCGTCCGGGACACCGCGCTGCATCGCCGAGCCACCGGTGTGCAGGAACCGGAGCACGGTGTGCGCCGGCCAGCTCTCGTCGAGGACGGCCTCGGCCAGCGGAGTGGGCAGGAAGGTCACGGTGATCTGCTCGTCGGCCAGCCAGGCGGCGAGCGCGGGCGGCGAGGTGCGCACCTCGGCGGGCGGTATGACCAGCGTCGCGCCGGCGGTGAGGGTGAACCAGATGTCCTGGACGGACACGTCGAACCCGGGACTGGCCAGCAGGGTCGAGCGGTCCTCCCGCCGGGTCCGGTAGGTCCTGTGGTGCCAGTGCATCAGGTTGGCCAGGCTCGCGTGGGTCACCGCGACGCCCTTCGGCAGGCCGGTGGAACCCGAGGTGTAGATGACGTACGCCAGTGCGGCGCCGTTCGGTCCTGGCAGTGCCGGGACGGTCGCCCCGGACGGTTCCTTGCCCAGGTCGACCAGCAGGACGTCGTCGCCGAGCGGTGCCCCGCCGGAGACCAGCGATGCGGTGCTGAGGACCGCGACGGCGCCGGAGACCTCCAGCAACTGCCGGATCCGGGCGGTCGGGTGGGCCGGGTCCAGCGGCAGGTAGGCCGCGCCCGCCAGCAGGACGGCCAGCTCGGCAACCACCAGTTCCGCCGACSGGTCGGCGTAGACGGCCACGACGCTGTCCTGGCCCACCCCTCGCTCGGTGAGCTCGACCGCCAGAGCGGACGCGTGTGCGGCAAGGTTCCGGTAGGTCAGTCTCAGGTCACCGTCCTGCACCGCGACCGCATCCGGTGCCTCGGCCACCCGGGCGTGGAATTCATTGAGCACCATCTCGCACGTTTTCCTTCACTGCCGAGAGTGGGTGGCCGAACCGGTTTGCTCCGTGGCCCGGCGGAGACTCGACGGACGCATGTCCGTCCAGACCTCGCCGATGTGGGCCAGGCATTCCGCCTTGGAACCGCTGACACCGTCGCCGCGCCAGCCGAGCGGCAGGTCGCGGTCGGCGGGCCAGATCGAGTACTGCTCCTCGTCGTTCAGTACGACCGCATAGGACTGGGTGTCGCCGTCCATGGGTTCCTCCGGTTCGGCGGGATACGGGCTTGTCTGCTACTGGTCGTGCGTCTGCGACCGTCATGGCGGGGCCGCGGCTGTGGACGCGGGGATGACGGGCACGACGGGCACGGCGAGCGCTGCGGGGGAGGTCGCGAAGACAGAATGCATTCGGGTGCGACTCGAAAACGGCCGGCCACCTCGGCACCTTCAAGGCAACCGGGCCGTCCCCGCACCTGATGACCGACAAGCACCGGCCGTGTGCGGACCCCGAGAGCATGGCTGTCGGAGAGCTGCCGTCCCCGTGCGTTTCACTCCGTCAGCATGCGTCGCATCGGTTCCCGGCGATAGAGTATGGCAATTACTCTGACGGTCCGTTAGATAAAGGATTGGGCGGATAGGCGGTGTTCACCGGCCGCACCCGGGGCCGACGGGCCGACCGCTGCGACAGACGGCCCTCACGCGCCGGCGACCGGGCACGGCGGGTCGGCTCGGGTGAGGAGTCTCGCGAGCAGGGCGAGCTCGATCGGGTCGGCGGTGTTCACGTGCGCCCAGGTGTGCAGGAGCCGGACGTCGCGGCCCGCGCACCTTCGCGGTACTCGGTCGACGTCCGGCGCACAGGCTCAAGGCGACGAAGGGGTCGCCTTGACCACTGGGGTGTCGTTGGCCCTGCACGCATCAGAACAGGGCGATTGCGGTCGTTCCCACAGGTCAGAGGGTAGGTGTCAGGCTGCAACCTCTCTCCAGGTCTACTTCACCGAACACCGCCGTCGGCCAGATCATCGACGCCACCGTCCGGGACGTCGAGGACCACGAATCCGGCCGACGCAACGAGAACACCCTCGTCCCGAAGTCCACCGACTCAGCCAGCGGGGCTGCCCGGGCGGCCTGGGTTGCCGGCAACCCGCCCGGGKCACGGGAGCTCGAAGGGGAGCTGGAAGCCGTCGAGGGCGCCGGCACAGCGGCAGCCGCGGTGCTCCGGCAGGAGTTCGACCGCCTTCATCACGATGCCGCGCAGCTGCTCGATGCTCCGGGCGAAGACCCGGAAGACTTCGTCCTGGGAGACGCTGTGGTCGGCGTCGATACCCGCGTCGACGTCGGTCACCAGGGCCAACGCGGTGTAGCAGAGCGCCAGTTCGCGGGCGAGGACGGCCTCGGGGTGGCCGGTCATGTTGACGATCGACCAGCCCGCGGCGGCGAACCACTGGGACTCGGCCCGGGTGGAGAAGCGCGGGCCCTCGACCACGACCATGGTGCCGCCGTCGACCACGTCCTGGCCGGACGCGCGGACGGCCTCGACCGCCGCGTGGCGGCCCGCATCGCAGTACGGGTCGGCGAACTGGACGTGCAGTGCGCCCTCGTCGAAGTAGCTCTGGACCCTGCCACTGGTGCGGTCCACCAACTGGTCGGGGACCACCAGAGTCCCCGGTGGCAGGTCCCGACGGAGCGAGCCGACCGCGCACGGCGCGAGGATCTGCCGGACCCCGAGCTTGCGCAGGGCCCAGAGGTTGGCACGGTAGTTGATCCGGTGCGGCGGGTAGCGGTGGTCGCGTCCGTGCCGGGGCAGGAAGGCCACCTGCCGCCCGGCCACCGTGCCCACGGTCAGCACGTCGGACGGGGTGCCGAACGGCGTGTCGACCTTCACTTCGCGGGCGTCCGCCAGTAGTTGGTAGAAGCCGCTGCCGCCGATCACCCCGATCTCCGCACGGGGTTCGTCGGGACGGGACTCATGTCCGGTCATGCCTGTCCTGCTTCCGCAATGGTGGGGCCCTGGAGGCTGACGTCCGCCAGGGAGGCGACCCAGCGCGAACGGCCGGGTGCCGGGAGGGTGCCCGTGCGGGCGACGCCGACGGTCCGCCAGCCCGCAGCGGCAGCGGCGGTGAGCTCCGCGGGCAGGTCGCTGAGGAAGACGGTCCGCTCGGCGGGTACGCCGATCACCCGGGTGATCGTCCGGTACGACTCCGGGTCGCGTTTGCCGCCCGCGCTGTCCAGGTCGAAGTAGCCGTCGAGCAGCCCGCTGAGGTCGCCCCGGCCGCTGTGCCGGAACCAGTTCCGCTGGGCGTCGCGGGCGCCGGAGGAGTAGATGTACCGGGCGATGCCGGCCTCGGCCCAGCCGCGGAGTGCGGCGGGGACGTCCTCGTACACGTGCCCGGTCAGCGTGCCGTCCGCAAAACCGGCCGCCCAGATCTCCGCCTGGACGGCCTTCAGCGAGGGAGTCTTGACGTCCTCGTCGGTCCATCCAGTCAGCGCCGCGACCGCCCCAGCCTCGCCCAGCGCCGGATCGGCGGCGGCGGTCCGGACCAGCTCCAGCACCTCGGCGTACCGCTGCTCGCCCCGTCGGGCGGCGAACCAACGGGCGTACCGGGCCCGGGCGTACGGGAACAACACCTGGTGGACGTGCTCGGCCGAGCCGGTGGTCCCCTCGATGTCGAGGACCACCGCGTCGACCCGCAGGACGGGCGGCTCGGCGCTCACTGCTCCCCCGCCATCAGGGCATCCAGCCGCGGGAAGCGACCGGCGATCGGGTCACCGGTGAAGTCGCCGACCCAGCCGCCCTCCTCCTCGAAGAACCGGATGGCGCTGAGCTCGGGGCGCGGGCCCATGTCGAACCAGTGCAGGGTGCCGGCCGGCACCGACAGCAGGTCACCGGCCTCGCCCACCACGGCCAACACCTGGCCGGCCAGTCGCAGGTAGAAGCAGCCGGCGCCGTGGGCGAAGAACCGGACCTCGTTCTCGGCGTGCCGGTGCTCCTCCAGGTAGGTACCGCGCGCCGTCGCGGCGAGCGCCTCCCACTCCGCGCCCTCCTCCGGCAACAGCTGGGCGACGTCGACCAGTTGGAGGCCCTCCTCGGCGCAGAGCGCGTCCACCTCGGTGCGGTAACGGGCGATCAGTTCCTCGGCGGTGGTCGCCGCGGTGACGGTGCCGCGCACCGGCCAGTGGCGCAGCCGCACGCCGTGCGCACCGAGCGTCTCGGCGATCCGGTCGTGGTCACGGGTGCGCAGCAGGACGGTCTCCGGTGCGTCCTCCGGCATCACTTGGAGCAGGGTCATGGTGGTCTCCTTCTCCGGACCGGTCAGCGGTCCAGGGATGTGGCGGCGGGTGCCAGGAGCAGCAACTGGCAGATCGATTCCAGGCATTCGAGCCGGTTCCGGGCCTGGGCCAGGTCGTCGCCCCAGACGGTGACGCCGTGGTCGGTGATCAGCAGGGCGGGCGGCCCGTCCGGGGTGCGGGCCAGCCGCTCCGCGACGTCGGAGGCGATCCGGGCGACGTCGGTCCAGTTCGGGAAGACCGGCACGTCGGTGCGGGCCGGGTCGGGCAGGCCGAGGCCCTTGAGCAGCTCGAAGTCGGCCAGCTCCAGGACGGTGACCCGTTCCCGGTGGCCGGCCCGGGCGGCGACGGCGGTGGCGTGCGGGGCGTGCACGTGGATGACCGCGCGGGCGTCGGTGGCCCGGTAGACCGCGGTGTGGATCAGCGTCTCGGCGGACGCCTTCAGGTGGCCGGAACTGACGGTCCGTCCGGTGGCGAGGTCGACGGTGACCAGGTCACGGGCGGTGAGTTCGCCCTTGTCCCGGCCGCTGGCGGTGATCAGCACGAGGTGGTCCGACCCGGGCGGGCGGACCGAGAGGTTGCCCGAGGTGCCCGGCAGCCAGCCGCGCTGGTACAGCGTCCGGGAGAGCTCGGCGAGCCGGTCGGCCAACCGGGCCGTGCCGTCGGCGGGCCGGACGGTGGCGTGCTCGGAGACGATAGCGGTGACCAGCTCGGCCGGGGTGACGTCGAAGGCCGGGTTGTGCACCTCGGCCCCGGCGGGGGCGACGGCGGTGCCGGCCAGGTGGGTGACCTCGTCCGGGCGCCGTTCCTCGACCACGATGCCGGTGCCGTCGGGCAGGTCCCGGTCCCAGGTGGAGTCGGAGGCGACCACGATGAAGGGGATCCGGTGCCGGTCGGCGGCCACGGCCAGCCCATAGGTGCCGATCTTGTTGGCGACGTCTCCGTTGGCCGCGATCCGGTCGGCGCCGACCAGGACACAGTCGACCAGGCCCCGGGACATCGAGGCGGCCGCGGCGGAGTCCACGCACAGTCGGTACGGAACCCGGGCCTCGCCGAGCTCCCAGGCGGTGAGCCGGGCGCCCTGGAGCAGCGGCCGGGTCTCGCCCACCAGCACTTCCTTGATCCGGCCCCGGTCGGCGAGTTCGAGGATGGTGCCGAGGGCGGTGCCGACGGCGGCGGTGGCCAGCCGTCCGGTGTTGCAGTGGGTGAGCACCCGCAGCGGGCCGTCGGGGGCCAACGACTCGACCAGGTCGGCGGCGCGGGCCACGGCGGCCCGGTTGACCGCGATGTCCTCGTGCAGCATCTCCAGGGCCTCGGCGAGCACCGCATCGGGGCCGTGGTCGAGGCGGCTCAGGGCCCGCCGGACGGCCCAGCCGAGGTTCACGGCGGTGGGCCGGGCCTCGGCGAGCCGGGCTGCGTCGGCCCGGACCGCGGCCG
>NZ_JBFUMY010000024.1:0-2711 GCF_054049135.1 Kitasatospora sp. P5_F3
GAGCACGGGGATCGAGCACGGGGATCGTCCGGGTGACGCGGCGGGCGGTGCGGGCGAACGCGCGCGGGTTGCCGAAGGATTCCAGGTGCAACAGTGCGAGGTCGGTGCGGTGGTCGCTCTCCCACCACTGGAGCAGGTCGTTGCCGCTGACGTCGTACTTGTCGCCGAGCGAGACGAAGCTGGACACTCCGATGCCGAGCCAGGCCAGCCGCTCCAGCAGCGCGATGCCGACACCGCCGGACTGCACGGCCACCCCGGCACTGCCCGGCAGCGGGAAGGCGCCGCCGAACTCGGCGTCCAGCCGCACCTGCGGGTCGGTCTGTGCGATGCCCAGGCTGTTCGGGCCGACCAGCCGCATCGAGTGACGGCGGCAGGCGCGGATCAACTGCCGGGCCTGGGCGGCGTCCAGGCCCGAGGTGAGCACCACCAGCGCCCGCACCCCGGCTCGGCCGCACTCCTCGGCAGCGCCCGGCACCACCTGCGGCGGTACGGCCAGCACGGCCAGGTCAGGCGTCCCGGGCAAGGCACTCAGCGCCGGGTAGGCGGGCTCACCCGCGATCTGCTCGGCATACGGGTTGACGGCCCACACCTCACCGGTGAAACCGCCCTGACGGATCTTCAACAGAACTGCCTGGCCCACCGACCCCGGTCGGCGTGAGGCGCCGACGACGGCAACCGCGCGCGGCCGCAGCAGCGCCGCGAGGCTGGCCACGTCGGCGGTGCGGCCACGGACGTCGACGGCCTCGCGATAGTGCTCGTCGCCCTCGTCCAGCGGGACCCGGACGCGGATCTCGCCCCGGTCGAAATGGCGGTGGACAGGGAGACCGAGGTCGGAGAAGACCCGGTGCACGGCCCGGTTTCCGGCCAGTGTGTCGGCTTCGATCGCCCGGACGCCGCGCTCGCGCGCCGCGTGGACCAGGTGCTCGATGAGCAGCGTCCCGACGCCCCGGTGCTGCCAGGCGTCCGCGACGGCCAGCGCCAGCTCCGCCGTGTCCACGTGCGCCACGCCGGTCTCGTAGTCCGCTTCCCCGACCAGCTCGCCGCCCACCCACGCGCCCAGCGCCAGCAGCCCCGGCCGGGGCGGACCGCAGAGCCGGTCGGCGGCCAGTTCCGGCGAGCGGCGGCTCGCGCCGAAGAACCGCATCCGGCGGCTCGCCTCGGACATCCGCGTAGCGTGCAGGTCGAGCACCGCATCGTGGTCCTCCGGGCCGAGCGGGCGGATCAGTGCGGTGGTGCCGTCCGCCAGCAGTGCCTCGGCGGCGGGCGGCGGGTGCTGAACGGTGGACATCTCCTGCTCCCTCTCTCCGGCCGTACAGGGGCTCACCTCCACCGTCGGCCCGGCCCGGTCTGCACGACAGGGCCGGTCGGCCCCGGCGGCTGGGCCACTGAGTCCCGTCCCTCCGCACTGGGTCCACCGGTCCGGGTGTCGGCCCGACCGGCCCTCCTGCACGGCGGTCGGGAGCCGGACGATGAAGGTGATCAAGGCGCTGCGAGACCGCCGGCGATCTGCCTGGCGGCAGTCGAAGGGAGTTCCTGATGAACGACTCCAAGAGCCGCTACCCCGTCGTCGTGGGCGTCGACCGGTCCGAGGCGAGCCACTGGGCCGTCCGGTGGGCCTCGGACGAGGCCGCCTGGCGCGGCCTGCCGCTCCTGCTGTTGCACGCCCAGGAGTGGCCCACGGGCATCCCGCCCGAGAACGAACCCGAACGTCCCGCGCATCGCTGGGCCATCGGCTTCCGAGCCGCCGGCGACGCGCTGCTGGACACCGCCCGGATGCTGGCCGCGGAGCGGCACCCGGGGCTGGAGATCTCCTCCCGCCTCGCCGAGGGCCGGCCCGTCCACGTGCTGCGGGAGGCCTCCGATGAGGCCGGGCAACTGGTGCTCGGCGTCCGGCGTCTGTCGGAGGCCCATGCGGCCTTGCCGATCGGCTCGACCGGCGCGTCCCTCGCCGGTCACCTGGAGTGCCCGCTCGCGCTCGTCCCCGAGCCGGCGCCGGACGTCTCCGGCGGCGGACCGGTCGTGGTCGGTGTCGACAGCTCGGCCGCCTCTGTGGCCGCGATCGGTTTCGCCTTCGAGGAGGCCGCGCTGGGTCAGGTGGACCTGCAGGCCGTGGAGGTGCGCCGACCGCGTGAGGCCGACTGGCCCGATCTCGTCGAGGAGACGCTGGTCGACCTCTCGGAGTCGCTGGCGGGCTGGCGCGAGAAGTACCCGGACGTCCGCGTCCGGCACGAGGTGCTCACCGGCGACCCGGCGCGGATGCTCGCCATCGCCGCCACCCGCGCCCGCTGCCTGGTCGTCGGCAGCCGCGGCCTCGGCGGCTTCCGAGGCATGCTGCTCGGTTCCACCGGACGGGCGTTGGTACACCGCTGCACCTCGCCGCTGGTGATCGTCCCGCACGGCCGGTGACCGGTCGCGACGGACCCGACAGCAGACGGAGGCATGGTCATGAGCAGCACGGACGACGGCCGGGCGAAGGCCCGCCCGGCCCACCCCGGCGACGTCGGCCGCAGAGTCGCACACCGCCGCGAACAGCTCGGGCTCACCCGCGAGCAGGCCGCAGCCAGAGCAGGCATGGCCGTCGGCTATCTCGAGTACCTGGAGACGAGCCCGGCTGCGGTCGAACTCGAAACGCTCACCAAGCTGGCCGGAGTGCTCGACACCTCGGTCTGGTACCTCTTCGGTGGCGGTCTCGACGTGCCGCCCGGCCCGGG